>JAYVNK010000609.1:0-2688 GCA_043758475.1 Comamonadaceae bacterium
CTGTTTTGATAGCATCGTCCAGATCTGCTCTCACCCGCCAATCCCCCGGCTCGACCCCGATCACTTTGGAGGGCCGGTATTGCGCCAGTGCAGCAGTTAATCCCTCGGTCATCGACCCGTCGCCATGCGTGTCCAGCCGTCGATAGATGACGTGCCAGCCGCGTGCCGGCAGGGTGACTGCAAAGTGCCGCATGGCTGACAAAAACAAGGTGGTGCGGATCTTGTGGGACCACACGTGGGTGGACTCGCCCGCGGCCTCAATCATCAAGATGCAGTCTTGTGCCGCGTCAAATCCATCGAATGCGGATGAGGCCTCGTCCAGTTGATCGCCGAGGATCAGGACCAAGTGGCGGCATGGCGTCGGGATGGCGGTGTTCATGGTCTGATTGTGCTAAAAGTTCAAACAATGAATGCCCCGCCAGACAATACGGTTGATGTCCAGTCGACTACTTTGCCGTGGATGGCTTTGTGTCCGTGTCTTGGGTCGATTTGTGTTTGCGGCAGGCGTCCGAACAATATTTGACAGCCTCCCAGTTTTTTGCCCAGCTTTTGCGCCAGGTCATCTCGCGTCCGCAGGCTGCGCAGAATTTGCTGGGTAAAAACGCCTTGTTGCCTTTGAACTGTGCCATCCCGACCCTCAACTCAGGGTGTTCTGATAATGATGAGTGTCGGTTCTGTAGTAGCCCCGGCGCAGCTCCATCGGGGCGTCCTTGTAGGTGTAGGCAATGCGTTCCACGTACAGCAGCGGCGTTCCAAGGGGGACCTGGAGCAGCAGTTCACGCCCTTCGGCAGCGGGTTCGGCGCGGACCATGCGCACATTGAATTCCGTCTCGAACAAAGCGTACATCGGACCCTGGTGGTCGGCCAGCCGTTCGGCCGTCAGACCGTTGAACGGGGCGGCTGGCAGCCAGATGTCCTCCACGATGGTAGGTGTGCCGGCAAAGCTGAGCACCCGCCGCGCCTGAAGCACGGCGTCGCCTGTGCGCAGGCCGAGCGAGCGGGCCACATCAGCGCTGGCGCGTACCCGTCGGCAGTCGATGATGTCGCGCTGGGCAGGGCCTTCGCTGCCGGGCAGGCCGGAGTCGGGCACCAGCTTTAAAAATCTGAATTGCACGTGCTGCTCGGCATGCGTGGCGACGAACGTACCCTTGCCCTGGCGGCGCACCACCAGGTTGTCGGCGGCCAGCTCGTCAATGGCCTTGCGCACCGTGCCCTGGCTCACGCGGTAGCGGGCGGCCAGCTCCATCTCAGACGGAATGGACTCGCCTGGCTTCCACTCGCCCGACTGCAGGCTTTGCAGCATCAGGCCCTTGATTTGTCGGTAGAGGGGACTGAAAGCGGGTGTGCCCGTGGTGGTGTCAGCCGTCGGTTCATCGGTGCCAGCGGCGGGCAGGGGTGCCCCGGTCAGAGGCAGGGAGAAATGGGGGATAGCGGCCATCGCGAGTTCACAAAGTTAATGGATGATATCTTATATAAGACATAAGACAAGTTGACTAGTGTGCTGTTTCGCGGGTAAACTCTTACATGTTCAGAGGCCATTTGCGCACAGCAAAGGTCGCGCGACCATCGGCAGTTCGTCAGGGGTTTTGCACGGACGGCCGCCCTCATTTCATTTCAAATTTTGGAGTTTTCCCATGAGCAAAGCACCCGTTCGCGTCGCCGTCACTGGCGCTGCTGGCCAAATTGGTTACGCCCTGCTGTTCCGCATTGCCAGTGGTGAGATGCTGGGCAAAGACCAGCCCGTGATTTTGCAACTGCTGGAAGTGCCGGTTGAAGGCCCTCAAAAAGCGCTGAAGGGCGTGATGATGGAGCTGGATGACTGCGCCTTCCCACTGCTCGTCGGCATGGAAGCGCACGGCGATCCGATGACTGCTTTCAAAGACGCCGACTACGCCCTGCTGGTCGGTTCACGTCCACGTGGCCCAGGCATGGAGCGTGCCGAACTGCTCGCCGTCAATGGCGCGATTTTCATTGCACAGGGCAAAGCCCTCAACGCAGTGGCCAGCCGCAACGTCAAAGTGCTGGTGGTGGGCAACCCCGCCAACACCAACGCCTACATCGCCATGAAAAGCGCGCCAGACCTGCCACGCAAGAACTTCACCGCCATGCTGCGCCTGGACCACAACCGTGCGGCCAGCCAGGTCGCAGCCAAGACCGGCAAGCCCGTGTCCAGCATTGAAAAGCTCGCCGTGTGGGGCAACCACTCGCCCACGATGTACGCGGACTACCGTTTTGCCACCATCCAGGGTGACAGCGTTGCCGCGATGATCAACGACCAGGAATGGAACGCCAACACCTTCCTGCCAACGGTGGGCAAGCGCGGTGCGGCGATCATCGAGGCACGCGGCGTGTCGTCGGCTGCTTCGGCCGCCAACGCCGCCATTGACCACATGCGTGACTGGGCTTTGGGCACCAATGGCAAGTGGGTCACCATGGGCATTCCATCGGACGGCCAGTACGGCATTCCCAAGGACACCATGTTCGGCTTCCCCGTGACCTGCGAAGGCGGCGAATACAAAGTGGTGGACGGCCTGGCCATTGACGCCTTCAGCCAGGAACGCATCAGCAAAACCCTGGAAGAGTTGCAGGGCGAGCAGGCAGGCGTTGCCCATTTGCTCTAAATCACCATGCTAGACGTGCGCCGCGCCGGGCCGCCCCAAGCAAGCACAGCCCCCTCGGGGGGCAGCG
>JAYVNK010000610.1:0-8419 GCA_043758475.1 Comamonadaceae bacterium
CTCGCTCGCACTGGGATACGAAGCATTCCGAACTGCGCCAAAGCGAATGGCAGTGCTCGATCAAATTCAGCGAGCACAAGTCGATAGCCTTTGGTTGAATATCGCAGGTTGTGGCTCAGACAGTTCTCCTACCGCAATCACCAGATATGGAGATGCCGCTGTTGATTTTCAGAGTCTAGATGTGCCCATTGTTGCTGACCATGCTGGTGGTCTCATGGGTTTGTCCCTGTTGGCATTTGGCGCAGTGGGTGGCCTCTCTCACGGCGTAACGCTTGGTGAAAGATTCAATACCAGCGGGTGGCGTAAGAAGCCAGAAGGCAGGCCGTTTGGAGCCAAGATACGCGTCTACATCCCGCAAATTGATCTAATGTTACCGAGGGTTGATGCTGAGAAGTTATTTGAGGCAGGTGGAGGCCGGGCGCGCTCTGCATTTGGATGCCGTGACACGAATTGCTGCCATCGTGGGATTGAAGACATGCTGCAGACACCTGCACGGCACTTTCTGTACCAACGTACTCAACAAGTTGCTGGCCTTGGCCAAATTCCTGAGTCCATTCGACCATCTCAATTTCTTGAGGAGCATTTACGTCCCGCCAGTGACGCGGCATTGGTAGCAGCAAAACTCGTACGACCCATAGAGCTGAAACAGAAAATACTGAAGCCAGCAAAGCGGTTGAATGATTTGCGAACGACGCTTGGGCCGTACGCCAAAAAGCGTCGCGATTCTTCGTTTGCGCGTCATCCCATGACCCGCATTGCCCGCGCTGGGAGTCGATGAGTTATGACCATTTTCCAATTTAACTTCAAAGGCCTGTCATGAGCATGAATGCAATTGCGCGCCGCTTGAACGCCATGCAAGCAAAAGGAGCGATGCGCTCTGCTGACGTTGCCAACGTTTTGAGTGTCCGTCCAGAAACCGTATCGAGATGGAATAACGGAAAGGCGTTACCTCACGCCAGCACTGAAAAACAATTGCTTGAGCTTGAGTTCGTCATCGACAAATTGGCCGATATTTATGAGCCGCGCGACGCACGTATGTGGCTTTTCTCAAGGCAACGCCTTCTGGAAGACAAGATCCCAGCCGAATTGATACAACACGGGCACGTGGATGACGTCCTGAATGTTGTCAATCAGCTTTTAGACGGCGTCCACATTTGAAGATTGATCTCGGAGAATGATCCACGATCCCGAACTTTTAGATCAACTGGACGCGCTCCCGAAAACAGCCTTTGGTGGTGACGTTTTCAGGGCAACCAGACAAACCCTCGATCCACTCGCAAGTTCCTACAGCAACGGCCGATGGATGATGCGTGACGGCGCTGGCGTGCTTTACACAAGCCTGGCTCGAGAGGGCGCGTTGGCGGAAATTTCATTCCATTGGGGGCAACTCAGTCCACGTCCAGCCAAGCCCGTCGTTCTCCATAAATTGAGCGTGATTGCGCATCGCACGCTGAAGCTTGTTCGGGTTGATCTTGCTGCACTTGGTGTTCCAGCAAGCGGCTATGGCGGCATGAGCCTGCCGCGCACACAAGAGATCGGTGCGGCTGTCCATTTTTTGGGATGCGACGGTCTCATTGCGCCATGTGCTCGATGGTCATGTGACAACCTCATACTCTTCCCTGACAGGATGGCTGAAAGCGCAAAGCTAGAGGTGATTTCCAGCGAAACCATCGATTGGCTCTCTTGGGGAAAGGCAAATGGATTGCTCACATAGGCAAAACCACCACGTCGTCTAGTCGGTCAGACGCTTGGTGTGCAACGGATATCTTGTCACCAAAAGAAACCGTGAGTGAAGTCATGAATAGCGCCTCTGAAAGTGCCGCCACACTTGACTTCAACGCGTGGCTGCCGATGGCGGTGCAGACCGGCCTGTTGCTGGCCGCTGAGGTGATCCAGACCCGCCCCGCAAGTTAACCATCCGCCGTGGCAACGGCTTGCGCGCAAATGCAAACACTATTAAATTAGTAGCTTCTTATGCATACTAGACAAGGGCTAGAGACCGATTTGACCGGTTAAATCGGCAAAACCGGTCTGCAAAACGTGGCAACGACCAACGCAAGCCTCTAGGTCTCTACCCTTCTACCAATTTACTCCCTCACCAATTCGCTTCCCGATCAGGCGATGCACTAATTTTGTGGATCGACAGGTCGGCCCCGTCGTACTCCTCCTCCTGCGTCATCCGCAGCCCCATTACCGCCTTGAGCACGCCATACACCGCCACGCTGCCCAGCACCGCCCATGCCACGCCCATCGCCGTGCCGATGAGTTGAGCGCTGAGGGAGATACCGCCCAGCCCGCCGAGCGCCTTGGTCCCGAAAATACCCGCCGCAATGCCGCCCCAGGTGCCGCACAGCCCGTGCAGCGGCCACACGCCCAGCACGTCGTCAATCTTCCATTTGTTCTGGGTCAGGGTGAACATCACCACAAAAATCGCCCCGGCTACGCCGCCCACCACCAGCGCGCCCAGCGGATGCATCAAGTCCGACCCGGCGCACACGGCCACCAGGCCGGCCAGCGGGCCGTTGTGCACAAAGCCGGGGTCGTTCTTGCCCAGCACCAGCGCCACCAGGGTGCCGCCCACCATCGCCATCAGGGAATTGACCGCGACCAGGCCAGAGATTTTGTCCAGCGTCTGCGCACTCATCACGTTAAAGCCAAACCAGCCCACCGTCAGCACCCAGGCCCCCAGTGCCAAAAACGGAATGCTGGACGGCGGATGGGCCGAAATCGCCCCGTCTTTGCGGTAGCGGTTGCTGCGCGCGCCCAGCAACACCACAGCAGGCAGGGCTATCCAGCCGCCCACTGCGTGCACCACAATGCTGCCCGCAAAATCATGAAACTCCTCGCCCGTGAGGCCCTTGATCCAGGCCTGAATGCCAAACTTCTGGTTCCAGGCGATGCCCTCAAACAGCGGGTAGATCACGCCCACAATCACCGCTGTGGCAATCAGTTGCGGCCAGAACTTGGCGCGCTCGGCAATGCCGCCGGAGACGATGGCCGGAATGGCGGCCGCAAACGTCAGCAAAAAGAAGAATTTGACCAGCTCGTAGCCGTTCTTCGCCGCTAGCTGCTCTGCCCCCACAAAGAAGTTTGTGCCATACGCCACGGTGTAACCGATGGCAAAGTAAACCACTGTGGAAACCGAAAAATCCACCAGAATTTTGACCAGCGCGTTGACCTGGTTCTTGCGGCGCACCGTGCCCAGCTCCAAAAACGCAAATCCGGCGTGCATCGCCAGCACCATGATTGCGCCCAGAAGAATGAACAATGTGTCCGCGCCCTGTTTTAGTACTTCCATGATGGCCTTTATGCGGTGAATGTTGATTATTGGTGCATTTTTCGGGAAAAATCGACAAATGCACCAAATTAAAGGAAGTATCGCGCCAGTGATGCACAAACATTGCGCGCTTCCTTGTGAAGTGCGCGGCACATTCTTCATTTCGGCGCGTGATTTGGCGGGGTTTGTCTGACGGCGCAGTGACCCAGACACTTGCAGCGGTCAGTTAGCATCAGCCAATGGAAGCTTTTTTAGTCTCGACGGGCATTGTGGCGCTGGCCGAAATGGGCGATAAAACCCAGTTGCTGGCCCTGGTGCTGGCAGCGCGCTTTCGCAAGCCGTGGCCCATCGTGTGGGGCATTTTGGTGGCCACGCTGGCCAACCACGCGCTGGCGGGGGCGGTAGGGGCGTGGGTGACCACGGTGGTGGGACCCGATGTGTTGCGCTGGTCGCTGGGCGTGTCTTTCATCGCCATGGCGCTGTGGATGCTAATCCCCGACAAGCTCGACGATGGTGCCGCTGCCGGTGCCTCGCGCTTTGGCGTTTTTGCGACCACGGCCGTCGCATTTTTTCTGGCCGAAATGGGCGACAAAACACAAATTGCAACCGTCATGCTCGCCGCGCGCTACAGCGCCTATGTGTGGGTGGTGGCAGGCACCACGCTGGGCATGATGCTGGCCAACGCGCCTGTGGTGTGGCTGGGCGAGCGCATGACGCGGCTGATCCCGCTGCGCACGGTACATCGGGTGTCCGCCGCCATTTTTGCCGCGCTGGGCGTGGCGGCGCTGGTGGGGTGGGGAAGCGGGCAATAAATCCGAGATTCCCCGGGGTTGATATACTGGCACCGCGCCGATTTGCCACAGCTTGCGGGCGCGTAATAAGTTCAGCTAAAGACGCCTGCCCACCCGGCCACGCCCTTAGCCATTGAGGATGCGTCGCCGGGTTTTCTCCTTTTCAATTGCACTCTTGTTTTTCTTGATCTCGAACTGAATCGTCTGAATCGCCTGAACCATCGTCTCCAGATGTTGATTGCCACGCCCCAGTCAAAGCACTTTGCACAAGCCCTGCCCCTGCAAAGCGGCGCGTCGCTGCGTGCCTACGACCTGAGCTTTGAAACCTATGGCTCGCTTGACGCCGACAAGTCCAACGCCGTGCTGGTCTGCCACGCACTCAACGCCTCCCACCATGTGGCGGGCGTCTACGCGGGCCAGGACAAATCCGAGGGCTGGTGGGACAGCATGATTGGTCCCGGCAAGCCGCTGGACACCGACAAATTCTTCGTCATTGGCGTGAACAATTTAGGCTCGTGTTTTGGCTCCACCGGCCCGATGCACGTGAACCCCGACACGGGTCGCGTCTATGGCGCGGACTTCCCGGTCGTCACGGTGGAAGACTGGGTCAACGCGCAGGCCCGGCTGATGGACGCGCTGGGCATAAAGGTGCTGGCGGCGGTGATGGGTGGCAGCCTGGGCGGCATGCAGGCGCTGAGCTGGGCGCTGCAATATCCAGAGCGACTGCGACACGCCGTGGTGATTGCCAGCGCGCCAAACCTCACAGCCGAGAACATCGCCTTCAACGAAGTGGCGCGCCGCGCCATCGTGACCGACCCCGACTTCAACGGCGGCAACTTTTACGCCGATGGCGATAGACCTGAGACCAAGCCCAAGCGCGGCCTGCGCATCGCCCGCATGATTGGGCACATCACCTATCTGAGTGATGACGTGATGAACGAAAAATTTGGCCGAGGCCAAAAATCGGCTCTTTTGCGCTCTGCGCTTTTGGCTGATGCCGGGCAGCCTGCTGCACGCGACGCCGGCCAGAGCGATGCGCCGCCAAGGGCTCCCATCGCGCCCATGCCCGCACTGAGCCCCTACAAATACTCGACGCAAGACGTCGAGTTCGAGATCGAAAGCTACCTGCGCTACCAGGGCGACAAATTCGCCGAGTACTTTGATGCCAACACCTATTTGCTGATTACCCGCGCGCTGGACTACTTTGACCCGGCACGCCAGTACGGCGGCTATTTAAGTTTGGCCCTGGCCCGCGCCACCTGCAAATTTTTGCTGGTCAGCTTTACCACCGACTGGCGTTTCGCGCCAGCGCGTAGCCGTGAACTGGTGAAAGCCTTGCTGGACAACCGCCGCGACGTGAGTTACGCCGAGATTGACGCGCCGCACGGGCACGATGCCTTTTTGCTCGATGACCCGCGTTACATGGGCTTAGTGAGCTCCTATTTTAATAGTATTTATAGCGATTTAGGAGGGCAATTTTTGGCTTCGCCGCTGTTCGAGAACGCCCGGCCGCCCCTGGAAGCGACAAGCGTGGGGGCAACGTCCGGATGAGTGACATCTCAACGATGCAGGCCATTGCCAACCTGGTTCCCCAAGGCTCCCGCGTGCTCGACCTGGGCTGTGGCGATGGGGCCATGCTGGCCCATCTGCAACAAACGCGCGGCTGCACTGGCTACGGCATCGAGATTGACGACGCCAATGTGCTGGCCTGCGTGAAGCGCGGCGTCAACGTGATCCAGCTCAACCTGGACGCCGGCCTGGCGATGTTTGACGACGCCTCGTTTGACGTGGTGCTGCAGATCGACACGCTGCAACACCTGCGCAATGCAGAAACCATGCTGCGCGAGACCGCGCGCGTGGGCCGCATCGGCATCGTCGCCTTCCCCAATTTCGGCCACTGGCCCAACCGCCTGGCGGTGCTGATGGGCCGCATGCCCGTGACCAGGCGCCTGCCCTACCAGTGGTATGACACGCCGAACATCCGCGTGGGCACGTTTGCTGATTTTGAGGAGCTGGCAGAGCGCAACCAGCTCAAAATTACCGACAGTTTTGGCCTTGAAAGCAGTCGCGTCGTGCGGACAGGCCCCAACCTGATGGCGGGCACGGCGGTGTTCAAGTTTTCGCGATGACAAAGCCCTGAATCCGTGAAGAGGCCTGTGGAATTCTCAGCGCTTGCCCAGCGGCAAATTCGAAGCCAACTTCCTGGTTTGTGCGCTGGCTGCGGTGGCGGGGGTGGTGAAAAGGCATCTTTTGGCAGTTTGATTTGGCAAATTCAGGACTAAAATGGCCTGTAGCCCCTGTCTTGTATGAATAGAATGATATTTAATATATAGCAACTGATTCCGTTTGGCTTAATCTCGTCGCCAAGAATCTGAAGGCAGCGTGTGCTGACGCCGGTCGAATGAATGAAGGGGAGTCCTAATGTTTGCACTGACTGTCTGCACTGACCCTTCGGCTGCCCGACGCAAAGCCTCCCCGGCTGAAGGAGCTTGGGCGTTCGCGTGATGCCAGAGCGAACAAGCTGGTGCAGGAACTGGCGACTAGAGCATTGGCCCAGCAGGATGCGCAATCCCGTTCGCCAATCCACATTGCAAAGCAGAGCCGGTGCAGGCGCGGCTGGCGCACATTGAGTTTTTGCATTGCCAATCAGGCACGGGAATTGCCTATGGTGTAGAGCGCTGCGTTTTCTTAAACTGGGGTGGATTTTGCGCAGTTCCCCTCCCAATTCAAACAAAGGCAATCACCATGAGCCGCCACGACCTTCACCCAGCCCTTCACCTCACCCGCCGCGCCGCCCTGAAAACCTTGGGCGCAAGCGTTGCCACGCTGGCATTGCCCGCCTGGGCCGCGTGGCCGGACAAGCCGATCAAGATCATTGTGACTTTTCCGCCGGGCGGCTCCAGCGACGTGGTGGCGCGCATCATGGCCGAGCAGTTGACCAAAAAACTGGGCCAAAGCGTGGTGGTGGACAACAAACCGGGTGCGGGCGGCACGATTGGCGGGGCGGCGGTGGCGCAGGCACCGGCCGACGGCTACACCTTCATGCTGTCCAACACCACGCCGATTGCGCTGGGGCCGTTCACCATGGACAAGCTCCCCTATGACCCGGTGGAAAGCTTTACCCACGCCGCCTACCTGGGCTCGGCCCCGCTGGTGGTGATGGCCAACCCTGCCGTGCCGATCAAAACCCTGCCCGACCTGGAAGCGCAGGCGCGCAAGCTGGGGCGGCTGGACTTTGGCTCGGGCGGGCCGGGCTCGATTGGCCACATCCATGGCGAGCTGATGAAGAAGAGCATGGGCGTCAACTTGGTGCACGTGCCGTACCGGGGCGGCGCGCCGATGACCACAGACTTAATCAGCGGGGTGATTCCGGTGGCGATTGACGTGATTACCTCGTACATCCCGTTTTTCAAGAGCGGGCAGCTATTGCCGCTGGCGGTGACGTCCACTGGGCGCTCGCCGTTGCTGCCCGAGGTGCCCAGCGTGGTGGAGTTTGGCTACCGCCGCCTGGTGCTGGAGAATTTTTTTGGCCTGTCAGGCCCGGCCAAGCTGCCGGCCGACATCGTGGCGCGCGTCAATACGGCCTGCAACGAGGTGCTGGCCATGCCAGAGATCAAAAAGCGCCTGATTGACTTGGGCATTACCGCTATTCCGGCGAGCACGGCCACGTTTGAGACGTTTGTGAAAGACCAGGTGGCGGTGCTGGGGCCGGCGGTCAAGGGTGCAGGCGTGAAGATTTAAACCCCCGGCCCGGTCCCGATTTCTTCTCCAGCCTTGCTGTGCAGGGCTGCCAGCGAATTCGCCAGGCGCAACACCAGGGCGCGCAGTGCGGGCGGCAAAAGCACCTCTATTTCTGCACCAAAGCCCAGCACCTGGCGCGCGCCGTGCTCTATCGACTCAATTGGCAGCAACACCGCCTGCCAGCCATGTGGGCCAGCATCGCGGGTTGAGTCCTGCGGCCGCGCAACGTAGACAAGCCGCGCGTGGTCCAGCCAGTTCAGGCCGCGCCGCGACGCCCGCACATGGGCCTGCAGAGGGCGCAATTGCGCTTCAAACCGGGCCGATGACGCCTGCCAGTAAGCGGCCAGGTCAAAGTTGCGGGGCCGCCTGAAGCCCTTGCTGCCGGGTTGCAGATCCAGCAGCTTGGCCAGCCGGTAGGTGCGCACGGCGTCTTGCTCCACCGTGCGCGCCGCCACGTACCAGGCACCGGCTTTGAGCACCAGGCCTTCTGATGGGTGCCACCGGTGTGGCGCTGGAGCTACTGTCGGCACCCCAGGCCTGTTCAACGCGCTGCTGCTGGCAGGGGCGCTTTGTGTGGCCTGGATGGGTCGCGCAGGTCACGCTGGGCAAA
>JAYVNK010000611.1:0-8406 GCA_043758475.1 Comamonadaceae bacterium
CGGCCTGGGCGGCAAGCCCGCAGCGCGCAACGCAGTTGACATCATGATGGCCAGACAGGGGTTTTGCTGCGGCTGCGAGAACACCAGGGCGGCCAGCCGCAGCCACAAAGCCCTGGTGTGCGCGTTCCAGGGGGCGCAGTGCGTTGGCTGGATCGGTGGCCATTTCGCAATAGCCTACCAGCCAGTACGAGGCGTGGGGCACTTCGCGGGCCCCCTCGGGCAGTGCAAGAATCCAGTCCCGCACCGTTTCGGTCCGGCCCTGGGTGACAAAGCGCTCGGCGTGTGCAACCAGCAAAGCCAGGACTTCGTCCCACGCGCTGGCATCAATGAGCTGGGCGATGGCAGCATCGGCCTGGCCGTGGGCTGCCAGCACGTCGGCCGCTTTCACCCGCAGCGCCTGCAGGGCGGGTACATCCAGCCACTGTGCAGCGCGCGTGCGCAGAAACTCGCCAAGCAGCGCGTGAAAGGTGCAGGTGGCTGCGGTTGCCGCAACGCGGCCGGTTGCCAGTCGCGGCCGTGCAAGGTGACGAGTTGCTGCGCCTCGGCGTCAGTGAAGCGCAAAGATGTGGTCTCAATCACCGCCAGTTGCTGGCCCGCCAGCGCCCGTGCATACGCCGGGGCTGGCGGCTCGCGGCTGATGATGATCAAACGGGCTTGCCGGGGCAGCTCCAGCAGTGCCGCCGCAATGCCGGCATGAAGCAGCGGCGCAGGACCCAACTCCTGCATGTTGTCCAGCACCAGTGCCCAAGGCAGTTCCAGTGTGAGCGCGAGGCGCCGGAAACAGCGGCGAATAAAGCCTGGCACGTCGTGCAGATCGTCTGCGCTGGGCAGGGGCAGACGCAAATTGCGCCGGGCCGCCGCCGCCCGCAGGAACTGGACGAAAGTGGCAGGATCGGTATCCGCCGCGTCAAGCTGCAGCCACGGGCTGGAGGCGGGTGCGCGGTGTGGGCTGACAGCGGCGTGGGCGATCTGAAAATAGCGTTGCTAGGAGTTTTATCGTTCGTCTGGGTGGAAAATATGCGCACCGCAGCCTTTCACGTTCTACCGCCTTGAGTCACGCCTTTGATGGTTTCATCAATTTCCTGCGTGACCGGGAAGCGGGCTGAAGCGGCAGTGCACCAAGCGAAAACCTCATGAGCAAGGCCTTTACCAAAGAATCCGATTCCGCCGCCGATGACGACGATGAACCGTTGTTGCCTGCGTTTCCGTCTGGCGGCAAAAATTACATCACGCCGCAAGGTTACGCACGCCTTCGCGCTGAATTATTTGGATTGATCGACGCCGAACGGCTAAAGGTAGTGGAGGCTGTTCACTGGGCCGCCAGCAACGGCGACCGTTCTGAAAATGGCGATTACATTTACGGCAAGAAACGGCTTCGGGAAATTGACCGGCGCATCCGGTTTTTGACCAAGCGCCTTGAAATTGCTGTGGTGACCGACCCCACCGTGCACTTTGGAAGCGATCAGGTATTTTTTGGCGCCACCGTGTCCTACGCCGATGGGAGTGGGCTTGAGCGCACCGTCACCATCCTTGGCATTGACGAGGCCGACAGCGCGCAACACCAGGTGAGCTGGATATCGCCCATTGCAAGAACGCTGCTAAAGGCGCGGGCCGGTGATGTGCTGCGGCTGGTCACACCTGCGGGCGTGGAAGATATCGAGGTGATGGGTGTGCATTATCCAAAAAATGATTTGGAACACGGCCCACTTGCGGCCCCGTGATCGGCCCAGACTCAACTCAGGCTACAGCGCTGCTCCGGCGCACGCTCAAAACCGACGTCGTGCGCTTCAAATTTCGCAGCGCTGTGGTTAGATGTGTGAGGTCCCGCACGGCAATCAAGAAGCGCAAATCAGTCACTTCCTGCGCGCCTTCCTCGCTCATGTCGATGTGCACAATGTCGGCTTCAGCGCTGGCCAATGATGCGGCAACGCGCGCCAAAACGCCTTTGCCGTTGGTGACCGTGGCCACAATTTCAGTCTCAAAGGAGCGGATCGGCTCGTCCGCCCATTCCACACCAATGAACCGTTCGCTGTCCTTGTTCTGCAGCTTGACGGCGACGGGGCATTCGGCCATGTGGACCACCAGCCCTTCGCCGCGTCCCAGGTAGCCCACAATCGCGTCGCCTGGCACCGGACGGCAGCACGAGGCAAATTTAACGGACGCGTTCTCGCTTCCGTCCAGCGTCAGCATGCTCAGCGACGGAGATTCCTGCTTGATGAACCGCTCGCGGGTGAGCAGCAGGGCGTCTGGTTTATGGCCATTTTCGGCCAGCAGGTTCACCATGCGTTTGGCGACAATGTTGGCGATGCGTTTGCCCAGCCCGATGTCGGTGAGCAGGTCGGCACGGCTCTTGTTGCCCGTAAAGCGAAGCAGTTTGTCCCAAATGGCGTGGTAGGCAGGGTCGTCATCAGGAAATTTTTCGATACCCTCTGCGCGCAAAGCCTGGGACAGCAGCCTCTCCCCCAGGCTTTCTGACTCCGCGTGTTCCATGGTTTTAAGATAGTGGCGGATTTTGGAACGCGCGCGGCCCGTTCTCACAAAACTCAGCCAAGCCGGGTTGGGTGTGGCAACGGTTGCCGTGACGACTTCCACCACATCGCCGTTTTTAAGCTCGGTGCGAAGTGGCACGGGATCGCCATTGATGCGGGCGGCCATGGTGCGGTCGCCCACATTGCTGTGGATCGCGTAGGCGAAATCGACCACCGTGGCACCCCTTGGCAGCGCCATGATCTGGCTTTTAGGCGTGAACACGTAGACCGCGTCGGGGAAAAGATCCACCTTGACGTGGTCCCAGAATTCGGCGGCATCGCGCGTTTCGTCCTGAATGTCCAGCAGGGACTGCAGCCACTGCGCGCCCAGGCGGTCTGGCGTGGTGCTGTCGGGGCTGTTGACTTTGTACAGCCAGTGCGCGGCTACACCTGATTCAGCTACGACGTGCATCGCCTGCGTGCGCATTTGAAATTCAACGTTGACGCCAGACGGACCCACTAACGTGGTGTGCAGGGACTGGTAGCCGTTGAGCTTGGCAATGGCGATGTGGTCCTTGAACTTGCCTGGCACGGGTTTGTACAGCTGGTGCAGCGTGCCAAGAGCGGTGTAGCAATCGGTCACGCTGGGCACCAGCACGCGAAACCCGTAGATGTCGGTCACCTGCGCAAAGCTCAGGTGCTTTTCGTCCATTTTTTTGTAGATGGAGTACAGCGCCTTCTCGCGCCCGGCGATTTTCACCTTCATGCCGGAGGCGGCGAACGCGGCTTCTACTTCTCGCTGCACTTTTTGAATCAGGTCGCGTCTGCGACTTCTGGCCTTGGCCACCGCCTTTGACAGGATCGCGTGGCGCCACGGGCGCAAGTGGCTGAACGAGAGCTCCTGCAACTCCCGGTATGTCTGGTTCAGACCCAGGCGGTGTGCAATGGGCGCGTAGATCTCGAGTGTTTCTGACGAGATGCGGGTCCACTTGTCACGCGGCGCATCAGACAGCGTGCGCATGTTGTGGGAGCGGTCAGCGAGCTTGATCAAAATCACCCGCACATCGCGCGCCATGGCCAGCAGCATCTTGCGGAAAGATTCCGCCTGATTTTCTTCGCGCGTGTTGAAGTGGAGCTTGTCCAGTTTGGTGAGACCATCCACCAGCTCGGCCACGGGGGAGCCAAAGCGCTCCACCAGTTCGGGTTTGGTGACACCACAGTCTTCAATGGCATCATGCAGCAGTGCCGCCATCAATGCCTGGGCGTCCAGCTTCCAGTCGGCACATTGCGCCGCCACCGCAATGGGATGGGTGATGTAGGGCTCGCCGCTGTTGCGCATCTGCCCCAAGTGCGCTTCATCTGCAAAGCGGTAGGCCAGGCGGACCTGTTCAATGTCCGCGGGCGAGAGGTAGTCCAGTTTCGCCGTCAACCCGGCAAAACTGGCGGCTGTGGCGTTGATGGCGGCGGCGCTGGGCACGACCTGCCCCCGGCTCTGGCGCACCGTTCGCGCAGCTTTCGCCGGAAGCATTGAAG
Organism: Comamonadaceae bacterium; assembly: GCA_043758475.1. Lineage (GTDB taxonomy): Bacteria > Pseudomonadota > Gammaproteobacteria > Burkholderiales > Burkholderiaceae_C > JANYCG01. The sequence continues at coordinate 4,002 of JAYVNK010000611.1, forward strand.
ATTTAAGCGCGGTGCCCATCCCCTAAATGTAGCGTGCACGCGAAAAAGCATGCGGCGGCTTTACGAAAGCCAACAAAAAAGTCAATAAAAAAGCACCGCAAGCGGTGCCTTTGATCAAGCCATGTGCGGACTCAGAGAGGCACTTTTTTCAGCATTTCAAGCCCAATCTTGCCTGCCGCGATTTCGCGCAGCGCTGTGACTGCGGGCTTGTTTTTACTCTCGATCTTCGGGGTGTGGCCCTGGCTCAACATGCGAGCGCGGTAGGTTGCCGCCAAAACGAGCTGGAAGCGGTTGGGAATCTGCACCAGGCAGTCTTCCACAGTGATACGGGCCATGAGTTTCTCCGAAAAATAAGGGGCTGTGGCAGCCATTAGAAGGTGGATTTCACGTTGGGTTTCCCGGCGGATTGCGCCCGGTGTGCCAACTATGGAATGTGCAACGCCTTGAAGGTATCGGCTCTCGCGCGGCGTTGGGCCGTGAATTTGAGCCGTTGTGAGTGAACGATCGCTTTCAAGTCAAACAGAGCCCGGTCGAACAATTCATTGATTATAACGAAGTCAAACTTGCTGACCTGGGCCACCTCCACGGCAGCATTTTTCAGGCGCATGTCGATCACCTCGGCGGAATCTTCCCCGCGCCGCTCGAGCCGCGAGCGCAGTTCTTCCCAGCTTGGGGGCAAAATAAAAATGCAGATGGCGTTGGCAAACAGTTTTTTGATCTGGATGGCACCCTGAAAATCAATTTCCAGAATCACATCGGCACCTTGGGAAATTCTTTCTTCAATGGCCTTGCGCGAGGTGCCGTAGCGCTGGTTGTGCACATTGGCCCATTCCACAAATGCGTCGGCCTGCACCATGGCGTCAAATTCCTGCTCAGACACAAAGTAGTATTCACGTCCATGCTTTTCCTGGCCACGGGGCCGCCGCGTGGTGTGCGACACCGAAGGCTGCACGCGCGAGTCAAGCTCCATGAGCGCCTTGACCAGGCTTGACTTGCCCGCCCCGCTGGGGGCTGCAACGACGAACAGATTGCCGGGAAAGTGCATGATCGAAAGTGCTCGATAGTCAATGAATTTGTTGCGAAACAGGTTTTTTTGCTATTGAATCCGAAGCGCTATTCTATATTCTGCACCTGCTCGCGCATCTGCTCAATCAGCACTTTCATGTCCACCGAGATGTGTGTCAGTTCGAGTGCCGCAGATTTCGAGCCCATGGTGTTGGCTTCACGGTGCAATTCCTGAATCAGAAAGTCAAGGCGCTTGCCGACTTCACCGCCTTTTTTGAGCAGGCGGTCAATCTCGTCCAGGTGGGAATTGAGCCGGGTGATCTCCTCGGCCACGTCGATGCGGATGGCAAACGCGGTGGCCTCGGTCAGGGCGCGGTCGCGGGCGGCCTCGGGTGAGACGGCACTGTCGCCCAATGCCATAGCCTCAGCCCAGCGTTCGATGAACCGCTGGCGCTGCTGGGCTACCAGTTGCGGCACCAGGGGCACGGCCTGGGCGGCCAGCGTGCGCAGCTGGGCTGTTCGCTCCAGCAGCATGGCAGCCAGGCGGTCCCCTTCACGTTGCCGTGCCGAGAGCAGGTCCTTCACCGCCCTCTGGGCCAAGGGCACAACCATCGCGCTCCAATCGCGCGACGTGATCTGCTCGTTCCCAGCCAGGCGGATCACATCGGCCACGCTCAGTGGCGCAGCACTGGGGAGCCACGATTTGACGTTGTCCTGCACCGCGTTGAGGCGCTGCAGCAGCTTTGGCGTCGGGTCGGCAATGGCGTTGGACGTGCCGGTTTCGATGGATGCACGCACCTCTACCTTGCCGCGCTTGAGCTTGCCGATGACCAGCTCGCGCAGGACTGGCTCAAACTGGCGCAAGTCCTCTGGCAGGCGAAAAGACAGGTCAAGAAAGCGGCTGTTGACGGAGCGGATCTCCAGCCCAAGCTGGCTCGAAGGCGCGGATTTCGTATCGGCATCCGTGCCGGAAATGGCGTTGCCTTGCTGGGCGCTGGCATAGCCAGTCATGCTGTAAACTGCCATCGCGTACTTCCCTGGTCTTTGTATTGGGTGCGTGAGAATAACCGGGTTCGGTCGAATCAGGCGAATGCATATTTTAAGTTTATGTCAAAGGTCAAACCCGCTCCGCTGCCCCCCGACACCGTCATTGGTGGCTACCGCGTCATCCGCAAGGTGGCGGCGGGTGGCTTTGGCGTCGTGTACCTTGCACTGGATTCGGATGGGCAGCAGGTGGCTGTCAAGGAATACCTGCCGTCGTCCCTGGCCTCCCGTGCGCCCGGTGAGTTGCTGCCCCAAGTGCAGCCCGAAAAGCTGTCGCTGTACCGCCTGGGCCTGAAAAGTTTTTTTGAAGAAGGCCGCTCACTGGCGCAAATCTCCCACCCGTCGGTGGTGAGCGTGATGAATTTTTTCCGCGAGAACGAGACGGTCTACATGGTGATGAATTATCTGGAGGGCAGCGCCCTGCAGGACTTCATCATCACCGCGCGCGAACTCAAGCAGCAAAAGGTGTTTCGCGAGTCCACCATCCGCTCGCTGTTTGATGAAATTCTGCGCGGGCTGCGCATCGTGCACCAGCACAAGATGCTGCACCTGGACATCAAGCCGGCCAATATTTTCATCACCGACGACAACAAGTCCGTGTTGATCGACTTTGGCGCTGCACGCGAAGTGCTGAGCAAGGAGGGCAACTTCATCCGCCCGATGTACACACCCGGCTTTGCAGCGCCCGAGATGTACCGCCGCGATGCGTCGATGGGCCCGTGGACCGACATCTACGCCATTGGCGCCTGCATTTACGCCTGCATGCAGGGCTATCCGCCCAATGAAGCGCCGCAGCGGCTTGAGAAAGACCGCATTGCGATTGCCCTGGCGCGTCTGCGTGGCGTGTACTCTGACAACCTGATTGAGGTCGTGGAGTGGTGCATGTCGCTGGACCCGCTGTCGCGGCCGCAGTCTGTGTTTGCCCTGCAAAAAGAGCTGAGCCGCGAGGGCGAGCGCCGCTATACCAAACTGTCTGTCGGAGAAAAAGTGCGCCTTCAATTTGACACCATCGTCACCGACGCCAAGAAAAACGTGAAAATCGCTTCGGGTTTTGGCGGTAAAGCCAAATGAAATTTTCCGTATTCCAGGTCAGCCGCAAAGGGGGCCGCGAAAAAAACGAAGACCGCATGGGTTATTGCTACACACGTGGCTCTGGCATTTTTCTGCTGGCAGACGGCATGGGTGGCCATCCAGAAGGCGAGGTGGCGGCCCAGTTGGCTTTGCAGGCGATGTCGGCGCTGTACCAAAAAGCGGCCAAACCCGACATTGAGGATGTTGCCGGATTTTTGAACGACGCGGTCATGGCCGCGCACCACCAGATTCTTGCCTACGCCTTCGAAAAAGGCATGGCTGACACGCCCAGAACCACCATTGTGGCCGCGCTGATGCAGGACGGATCAGTCAGCTGGGTGCACTGCGGTGATTCAAGACTCTATCTGGTGCGCGACGGCGAATTGCGCGCGCGCACGCGTGATCACTCCTACATGGAGCAGCACCAGGCGTCTCCCGTCGGCACGCAGTACGCCGAGCGTTTCAACCGCAACATTCTGTTCACTTGCCTGGGGTCGCCCACCAAGCCAATCTTTGACATTACCGGGCCGGTGCCGTTGCAACAGGGTGACAAGATACTGCTGTGCTCTGACGGTCTGTGGGGCAGCCTGGCTGACATTGACATCGTCTACCACCTGGGCACCAAGCCTGTGGCGCAGGCGGTGCCGGACCTGGTCGAAAAGGCGCTTCAGAAAGCGGGCAGCAGCAGCGATAACGTCACAGTGATTGCGCTTGAATGGGAAACGCCCGACACGTTTGAATCAACCCGCGCCAGCATTTCCACTGACAGCATCCACGACGGCATATTTGCCACCACCGTTCAGGCGGAATCGTTTGACGACCACTTGCGCGACCACGCCGACACCGGCATGCGTGCCGACGAGGTGGACCTGGACGACGCAGCCATTGAGCGCTCCATCGCCGAGATCAACGAGGCCATTCGCCGCTCCGCTGCCCGCAGGGCGTGAGCGCCGTGGTGGGTGGTGATGTTGCGCGTTGTGACGGTGCCAGCTTTCCCTTTTTTCCAAGGTTTGAGTGATGACTGAATTTGCAAGAAGCGGCAACCGGGCCGCAGACCAGCTGCGCCCCGTGCGCATCACCCGGGGCTACACCGTCCACGCCGAAGGCTCGGTCTTGATCGAGTTTGGCGCAACCAAAGTGCTGTGCACCGCGTCGGTTGAAGAAAAAGTACCGCCGCACAAACGCGGCAGCGGCGAGGGCTGGGTCACCGCTGAATACGGCATGCTGCCACGCGCCACCCACACCCGCAGCGACCGCGAAGCCGCGCGAGGCAAGCAAAGCGGGC
>JAYVNK010000612.1:0-2678 GCA_043758475.1 Comamonadaceae bacterium
GGCCTCGCGCGCGGTGAGCTTGAAGAACAGGCTCATGGCTTCAATCGCTGCGGCGTCAGACACTTCGCGCATGATGATGAGCCAGTCGGCACCTTCGCCGTCACCAGTTTGCTGGTGCAGCCGAAAACTCAATCGCTTGGCCCCCTGCGCAACGCTGAGGCGCGGTGGCTCAATCTGGCGTTCAGCGTCGGCCAGATGGCGCCGCAGCCAATCCACCACCGGCTGCGGTGCAAAGTTCGATTTTGACGGCTCGGCTGCGCCAAAGTATTCATTCAGCAGGTCCCGCGCCAGTGGGGTTTGCCACATCAGGCGGCCATCGCTGGCGCGCACGGTGATGCTGGCGTAACCAAAGGCGTCCAGCGCGCTGCGGGCCTGACCGGCCTGGCGCACTTCCTGGCGGGCACGCCGCGCGCCCTGCAAATGCACGTTCATGCGTGCCAGCACTTCCTTGGGTTTGATGGGTTTGGTGACGTAGTCAATGCCACCGGCCTCCAGCGCGGCCACCAGGTATTCGGTCTCGGTCAGGCCCGTCATGAAGATGATGGGAATGTGCGCGGTTTGCGGTGAGGCCTTGAGGCGCTTGGCCACTTCAAAGCCGTCCATGCCGGGCATCATCGCGTCCAGCAGAATGATGTCGGGCAGCACCTGCGCGGCGCGTTGCAAAGCCGCCTGGCCATGCGTGGCCACCAGCACGGTGTAGCCCGATTCATCCAGCGCGTCATGCAGCACTGACAGGTTGTCGGGCACGTCGTCCACAATCAGAACGACGTCGCTGTTGGCACGGTCCAGCGTGCCATCCAGTTTGGTGCGGTCTGACGTGCTGTCAGCTTTCATGGGTCACCCGGTTCAGCCGCATGCCCATGGCCTCAAACTGGAACTGCCGGGCCAGCTCCCGCATCTCGCCCACAAATGCCGCACTGTCAGGCTGCATCGATTCAATCTCGTCCAGCTTGTTCATGATGCCCCGGTAATAGCCCAAATTCACCAAATCACGCAGTGCTTCCAGTTGCCCAGGCTCGGGGTACACCAGCTCGCAGGTCGGCGCGGCAAGGGCAGGCGCGGGGACAGAAGCATTGGCTTCCAGCCACGACAACCCCAGGCGGCGCTCCAGCCAGTCCAACAATTCGGAATGGCGCACCGGCTTCAAGATGAAGTCTTCACCTGGCACATCCACGTCATTGTCCAGACCTTTGTCAAAGGCGTTCGCCGAGACGATGGCGATGCTCGCCCCGCCCTGTAACCTGGATCCGCCCACAGGAAATTTGTCAACTTCAAGCGCACGCACCCTGCGAATCGTCTCCCACCCATCAATGCCAGGCATGGCCAGATCCATGAAGATCACATCGGGCTGGTAGCCAGCAGCAATGAGGTCCAGGCAGTCGTGCCCACTGGCGGCAATGCGCATCTCAAACCCCAGCGGTGACAGCAGGTTGACAAGCAGATCGCGGTCGGCTTCTTCGTTGTCCACCACCAGAATGCGCCGACGCGGGCCTGCGTAGCCGTGGCGGGGGCGATTCACCAAAGGTCGGGGCAAGCCATGCGCTGTGCCTGGCACCCCGTGGACCTCTGGCAAAAACAGCTTCACGCGAAACACCGAGCCCACCCCCAGCGTGCTGGTCACCGTCAACTGGCCGCCCATCAGGTCGGTCAGCATTTTGGCAATGGTCAGGCCCAAGCCCGCGCCGGGGGCTGTTGCGCCACTGGTGCTGGCGCGGGTGAAGGGCTCAAAAATGCGTTCATGCTCCTGGTCTGAAAGGCCCGGCCCGGTGTCTTCAATCTCAACGGTGGCCATCTCGCGCGCGTAGCGCACCCGCAGCAGCACCTGCCCGTGCGCCGTGAATTTGATGGCGTTGCCCAGCAGGTTGATGAGGATCTGGCGCACGCGTTTTTCATCGCCACGCACCACGGCGGGCAGGTTGCCGCTGGCCTCATACTGAAAACTCAGGCCCTTGGCCTGCGCCTCGGGCTCGAACATGCTGGCCATCTCCCGCACAAAGTCCGCAAAACGCATGGGCTTGATGGCCAGCGTGAGCTTGCCGCTCTCAATGTGTGCAATGTCCAGCGTGCCTTCAATCAGCGACAGCAGGTGTTCGCCACCGCGCTTGATGACGCTGACCGCCTGCTTGCGGTGCGCCGGAATGGACGTGTCTTCCCCCATTAGCTGCGCATAGCCCAGAATGCTGTTGAGCGGCGTGCGCAGCTCATGGCTGATGGCGCTGATGTAACGGCTTTTGGCCTTGTTGGCCTGGTCGGCCACGACGCGTGCTTCGTCGGCCACGACACATGCTTCGTCCGCTGCGATGCGAGCCTGCTCTGCTACCAACTTTGCGGTTTGGAGGGCGTCGTCGGTCTGCCGGTGGGATTCAATCTCGATCATCAGCAGATTGGTCTGGCGATTCGACTCCTCCTGCGCAACCTGCCGACTTTTGTGGGCCAGCACCAGCCACCAGGCCACAATGCCGGCCACCACCAGCAGCGCCATGTAGGCCTTTAAAAAGCCCGAGCGCAGCGCCTCATTCAGGGCTGCCTGCCCGCCGGTGGCTTCGTTCAATGCCACCAACTCCTGACGGTAAAACATGCCAAACACCGTGGCCAGCAAAGGCACGATGACCAGCATCAACAACATGAAATGCCCCACGCCGGTGTCCAGAAACGGCCAGACCCGTTGCGGCAGCAAC
>JAYVNK010000613.1:0-8391 GCA_043758475.1 Comamonadaceae bacterium
GCGCAGCTGGATGCCCTGATGGACCACGTTGCGGCGGCCCTGCAGCGTGACGGCGTGCAGCCCGGCCAGGCGATTGCAATTTGCGCTGGCACCTCGATCGATTACGCGGCTGTGTTCCTTGGGGCCTTGCGCGCCGGGGTGGTGGTGGCACCACTTGCACCCAGTTCGACACCGGCCAGCCTGGCGCGCATGCTGGCCGATGCCGATGCGCGGCTGGTTTTTACCGATGCGGCCAACGCCGGGTTGCTGGGCACGGCACCCAGCGGAATCACGCGGATCATGCTGGACGATTCTGCTGCTGGCACGGCACTTCGGCACTGGCTGGACACACCAGGTTCCGGGGCAGCACCAGCAGCTGTGGCCATAAAACCTGTGCCAGTGGAGCCTGCGCAAGTCGAGCCGCATTGGCCCTTCAACATCATCTACTCATCCGGCACCACGGGCGAGCCCAAAGGCATTGTGCAATCGCACGGCATGCGCTGGACCCACGTGCGCCGGGGTGACGCTTACCAGTACGGGGCTGACACGGTGATGCTGCTGTCCACCCCGCTGTACTCCAACACCACGCTGGTGGTGTTTTTCCCCGCGCTGGCGTTTGGCGGCACGGTGGTGCTAATGCCCAAGTTTGACGCTGTCGGGTATTTGAAACTGGCGCAAATGCACCGCGCAACGCACACCATGCTGGTGCCGGTGCAGTACCAGCGGCTGATGGCCCGGCCTGATTTTGATGCGCATGACCTGTCGAGCTTCAAGTTCAAGTTCTGCACCAGCGCGCCATTTGCGGCCGCCCTCAAGGCCGATGTGCTCAAGCGCTGGCCCGGTGGCCTGGTCGAGTTTTATGGCATGACCGAAGGCGGTGGCTCGTTCATTCTGGAAGCGCACCTGTACCCCGACAAACTGCACACCGTGGGGCGCGCCGCAGAGGGTCACGACATCCGGTTGATTGATGACAACGGGAATCAAGTTGCCCCCGGCGAAGCGGGTGAACTGGTGGGCCACTCCCCGGGCATGATGCTGGGCTACCACCGCCAGCCAGAGAAAACGCGCGAGGCCGAGTGGTTTGACGCCAGCGGCAAGCGCTTCATACGCACGGGTGACATTGGCCGCTTTGATGCCGATGGCTTCCTCACCCTGTTTGACCGCAAGAAAGACATGATCATCTCGGGCGGCTTCAACGTCTACCCCAGTGACCTGGAGGCCGTGCTGCGCGAGCACCCTGGCGTGCTTGAAGCGGCGGTGGTCGGCATGCCGTCCGAACAATGGGGCGAGACGCCGGTGGCGTTTGTGGTGATGCAGCCAGGGCAGGCCACCAGCCCGGCTGCGCTGCTGGAGTGGGTCAACCAGCGCGTGGGCAAAACCCAGCTTATGGCGGCGGTGCACCTGTTGCAGGAGCTGCCCCGCAGCGCCATTGGCAAAGTGCTCAAGCGCGAGTTGCGCGACCAGTACCGCCCAGAAGGCACAGACAGCGCGGCAAAGGCGCTTTGGTGAAAACAAATGACCAGCGCGGCATGAACGATACTGAGCAGTCGGCGCCCGCGCCTGGGGATTCACACGACGGCATGCTGCGGGTGATTGCCGACTCGGTGCCCGCGCTGATCGCCTATTTCGAAGTGGGCACGCAGCGCTGCCTCTTCGCGAATCGCCGCTATGCCGAATACAACGGCTGGACGCCCGAGACCATCCTCGGGAAAACCGTGCGGGAGGCGATAGGCGATGCAGCTTGGCAGATGATTGCGCCGTTCATCGAGCAGGCCATTGCCGGCAGAGCCACCACCTACACGCGCGAGCAGACCCTGCCTGACGGGCAAAAACGCATGATCGAGGTCAACCTGCGCCCGCACTTTGACGATGCCCAGGTTCTGCACGGCGCGTTCGTCCTGATCAACGACATCACCGAGCACTGGCGCGCCGAGCAGGCCACGCGCGACAGCGAAGAGCGCATGCGCAAGTTCGTGGCCGCCACCACCGAGGGCATTGCCTTTCATAAAGACACGCTGATCACCGATGTCAATGAAGCGCTTGAGCAGATGACTGGCTATACGCGGGCCGAAATGGTCGGCCATGTCACGCTGGAGTTTGTGCCGCAGGCCTGGCACCAGACCGTGCTGGATTACATCAAGGCCGGGCGTGAAGACCCCTATGAAGCCGCGCTGATCCACAAGGACGGCCATGAGTTCCCGGTAGAGATGGTGGCCAAGACCATGCCGTTCGGCGGCGAGACCTGCCGCCTGGTGGTGGTGCGCGACATCACTGCGCGCAAAGAGGCGCTGGCACGGATTGAGTTCATGGCCCTGCACGACCCGCTGACCCAGTTGCCCAACCGCGCCTACCTGACCGAGCGCCTGAACAGCATCCTGGCCTTGGCGCGAAGGCGCTCCGGCTCCACGGCCATCCTGTTCATCGACCTGGACAACTTCAAGACCGTCAATGACTCCCTGGGCCACCCCGTGGGCGACGCGCTGCTGGTTGAAATCGCCCGGCGCATCACCGCAGCGGTGCGTGATGCAGACGTGGTGTCCCGGCTGGGCGGCGATGAGTTTCTGGTGGTGCTGTCCGACATCTCCTCCAGTGAAGACGCGGCCAAAGTAGCCGCCAAGCTGATCGAGGCCGTGAGTGCCGCGGCCACCATTGACGGCCATAAACTTTCAGTTTCGCCATCGATTGGCATCAGCGTGTTTCCGGCCGACGGCGACACGGCCGATGACCTGATCCGCCACGCCGATGCGGCGATGTACCACGCCAAAGAGAGCGGCCGCAGCAACTACCAGTTTTTTGTGCCGGCCCTGTTCGAGCGTGCCGTAGAAGCATTGACCAAGGAACGCCGGCTGCGGGAAGCGCTGGCCAACAGCGAGTTTGTGCTGCATTACCAGCCCAAGCGGCACCGCTCGGATGGCGCCATCGTCGGGCTGGAGGCGCTGGTGCGCTGGCAGCATCCCCAGCGCGGGCTGGTGGGGCCGGACGAATTCATCGGTTTTGCCGAGGCGCGCGGGCTGATTGCAGGCATTGACCGCTGGGTGTTGCAGACGGCCTGCCGCCAGTTGAAGGCCTGGCATGACGAAGGCTGCCTGCGCGTGCCGGTGGCCGTCAACCTGTCGGCGGTTGAATTCAAGCAGCGTGACCTGGTGCGCGAGATCTCTGGCGTGCTTGCGGCCACCGGCCTGGCAGCGCACTACCTTGAAATTGAACTCACCGAATCCGTGCTGATGGACCGCGACAGCCATGTGCTTGAAACGCTGACCGCGCTGAGCGGCATGGGCGTGGGCCTGACGATTGATGACTTTGGCACGGGCTACTCATCCCTCGGCTACCTCAAGCGCTACCCGATTGACAAGCTCAAGATCGACCGCTGTTTTGTGAGTGAAGTCTCCGGCGAGGGCCACGACCTGGCCATCACCACGGCCATCATCCAGATGGCGCGCAGCCTGAAGCTGGAGACCGTGGCCGAAGGCGTGGAGACGCAGGCCCAGATGCAGACGCTGCATGAGTTGGGCTGTGACCAGTTTCAGGGCTTTTTGATCTCGCACCCGCTGCCTGCAGAGGGCATTCGCGTGTTCATCGCGCCGCCAGCTCCCATCGCGCCAGGCCTGCCGAAGAGCACGGTTCAGGCGTAAAAATTACTCGTAATACCGGGCCACGTAGCCGTCAAAACTGCCTTGCGGCTGGGCTTCCAGCTGGGCCTGCTCCAGCAATGAGGTTTTGGCGCTTTCGGCAAACCGCACATCGGTCGCAGCGTCCAGCGGCTGTGCCAGCAACTGCTGCTGGTGCTGGCGTGACAGGTGCAAGGTGTAGGGAACCAGGCCGCCATGCGCGCGCGCGCCTTCCAGCACTGCCGCTGAGGGCGTGGTGTCAGGCGCATCAATGCGCTGGCGCAGCATGTGCAGCGTTTGGGCATAACGCTCGCCGCCGTAGGCCGTGTCCAGCATTTTCCCAAACGGGGCCATGTCGTCAAACAGGTCGTGCGCCATGGGGCGGAAGGGTTGCTCGGTGTTGTGCACCAGCAGGCGCAGGTCCGGGTTGCGGCCCCAGTTGACGACGCGGCGTTTGTTCTCATCGTTCTCGCTCTGCTCCCGGCTGGTGATGGGCGGGCTGTCGCGGAACAGGCACATCATCAGGAAGGCGTCAACCAGCAGGCCCTGCTCGGGCGTGATGCCAATGTCCACCAGCGGGTTCAAGTCAAACATGCGCACTTCAACATACTCAACTCCGTATTTCTTCAAAGCCACGGCCGGGCGCTCGCCGTTTTTGCTGATGCGCTTGGGGCGGATGCCCGCGTAAAACTCGTTCTCAATCTGCAGCACGTTGGCGTTGAGCTGCTTCCAGTGCGCGTGCTCGCCGGTTCCCTCTTTGATGCCCAGAGCCTGGTAGAACGGGTCTGGCGTGTGGATGGCCGCGTCCAGCGCCTGCGCATACTCCTGCAGCGAATTGAAATTGACATGCAGATTGGCCTGCACCCGGTTCTGATAACCCAGGTCGCTCATGCGCAGGCTGGTGGCGTGCAGGCCATACAGCGTTTCGGCCCCCATGGCCTGCAAATCGGTTTTGCGGCCTTGCAGAAACGAGGTGGTCACCGCTGGCGATGCGCCGAACAAATAGGGAATGAGCCAGCTATAGCGCAAAAAATTTCGGATCAACCCGAAGTACCGTTCACTCACAAAGTCCTGCATGCTGCCCGTGGCGGAACAACACTCGTATAACGCCGCCCAGAAGTCTTCGGGCAGCGACCAGTTGTAGTGCACCCCGGCAATCGCCTGCATCTGGCGGCCATAGCGCAGGCCCAGGCCCTCGCGGTACACATGCTTGAACCTGGCCTTGTTGGAGCTGCCATAGTTGGCCAGAGGAATGTCCCGGTCGTCGCCCAGCAGGCCTGGCATGGAGGCGGCCCACATGATCTCGTCGCCCAGATGGCGTGCGGTGTAGCGGTGGATGTCGCGCAAAAAAGGCAGCGCAAACGCGTTGTCCTGCGAGGGCGGCGTGATGAATTCGAGCAGCGCCTCGGAATAGTCGGTGGTGATCCACGGGTGGGTCAACTTGGAACCCAGGGCCAGCGGGTGGGGGGTTTGCGCCAAGTGGCCGCGCGGGTCAACCCGAAGGCATTCTTTCTCAAAACCACGGGTAATACCGCGCAAAACTTTTGCTTGCTCGCGCGCGGAAAACTGCTTTTCTGCGTCGCAACAGGTGAACTTCAACATGGGCGGGCGTCTCTCATGAACTCTCTGATGGGGTCTGGGGATCAGGCGGCTGGGCAGTATGGCAGCTTTTTTACAATGCGCCCCGTAGCCAAATTCAACCGGCTGGATTATGGTGTCTTTCTGGCGGGTTTGCGCGGGATGCCGGCAAAGCGGCGCTGCCTGCGCAAGGCCGATAGAATGACCCGGGAACGTAAATACAAGGCGCTGCTCCAGCAAAAAAAACTGTGATGAGATTGCGATCAGCCGACTGGAGATTTCTGGCCTTTTGGGTTGCGGGATTCGTGCTGGCCGGTTTTTTTCTGACCTGGGTGATCCGCGCAGAGTACGCGCACGAGTTGCGCCGGGGTGCCCAGCACACCGGCGTTCGCTGGGCCCAGCTTGCCAGCCTGACCGTGCCTGATTTACCGCTGGCGCTTTCAGGCGGCGGCATCACCCCTGCAGCACGGGATCAGCTTCAGCGGCTGGGCCGCAGCAGCGATGTGTTTCGGTTCAAGCTGTTTGATGCAGCCGGGCGCCGGGTGCTGCTGTCAGACGACCTGGCACAGCCCGCCGCGCTGCCACCGCCCAGCGAATCCGATGGCATCGGGCATGCGGCCCAGGACGCCGCCAAGCTGGCCATCCGCAACCAGGTGCTGGCCGGGCAAGTGCACAGCGATGTCATTCGCGAAGCCCGCCCCGGCCGGCCAGCCGTCTACAGCGAAACCTACGTGCCAGTCATGCAAGGCGGCAAGGTGTTGGGTATGTTCGAGGTGTATGTAGACCAGACAGACCTCGCCGACAGCATCCGGCAGGCGGTATGGCGGGTGCTGGGTGCCGTGCTGCTTGTGCTGCTGGTGATGCTGGCATTTGCGGCATACCAGTTCTGGCTGCGCATGCACCAGCAGCGCGGCGCACAGGCCCGCGTTCGCTACATGGCACACCACGATGCGCTCAGTGGCGCGCTGAACCGCACCAGCTTCACCGAGGTGCTTGAGAAAGCGGCCTGGCGGCGCGCTGAAGGCGGCCCCAGTTTCTCGCTGCTGTGCATTGACCTGGACCGGTTCAAGGAAGTCAACGATTCCCTGGGCCATGCGGCTGGCGATGAGGTCTTGCGCTTGGCCACACAGCGGCTCAAGGACGCCGTGCGCAAAGGTGACAAAGTGGCGCGTTTGGGCGGAGATGAGTTTGCCATCTTGCTTCCCGGCATTGCCAGTGTGGAGGCCGTGACGCCGCTGGCGCAGCGGGTAGTGGAGGCATTGGCCCAGCCGTTTGATGTGGGAGACCAGCGCGTGCGCTGTGGCGGCAGCGTCGGCATTGCGATTCATGGTGTGGATGCGACGGACCCGGACGACCTGCTGGGCAAGGCCGATCTGGCGCTGTACCGGGCCAAGGCCGACGGGCGCGGCACCTTCAGCTTTTACGATGTGGCGATGGACCGCCAGATGCAGGCCCGCCGCGAGCTGACGCAGGACCTGCGCAGCGCCATTGCGGGCGACCAGCTGGCGCTGCACTACCAGCCGCTGTACAGCAGCGACGGCCACACGCTCACTGGCTACGAGGCCCTGCTGCGCTGGCAGCACCCCACGCTGGGCAATGTGCCACCGGTTGAATTCATCCCGCTGGCCGAAGAGACCGGGCTGATCGACGGCATAGGCCAATGGGTATTGCAGCGCGCCTGCCGTGACGCGGCCACCTGGCCGGCGCCCCTGACGGTGGCGGTCAACCTGTCGGCGGCGCAGTTTACCAGCGGTGATCTGGTGGGTGCCGTCACACTGGCGCTGGCGGCTGCCGGGCTGGACGCGCGCCGCCTGGAGCTTGAGATCACCGAGTCGCTGCTGATGAACAACACCGACGACGTGCTGGCCACGCTGCGCGCGCTGGCTGCCATGGGCGTGCCAATTGCAATGGACGATTTTGGAACCGGCTATTCCAGCCTGGCCTACCTGTGGCGTTTTCCGTTTGACAAGGTCAAGATCGACCGGGCCTTTACCCACAACCTGGGGCATGACGCCAAAGTGGGCCTGATTGTCCGCTCCATCATCACCCTGGCCCACTCGCTGGATATCCGCGTCAATGCCGAGGGTGTGGAGACCGCCAGCCAGATGGCCGCGTTGCAGGAACACGGTTGCGACGAATTTCAGGGGTTTTTGCTGGGTCGCCCTGGCCCGACCAGTGGCCTCACGCACATCGGGCGCGCCTTGCCCGATTCCGCCCTTGCGCGCCTGCCTGCGCGTGGCTCCCTCTTCGCCGAGCTGGAGATGGACATGCCCACGACCCGGCCAGCGCCACTGAGCTAACCCCGACCGGATTCAACCGTGGCCCTCTTCAGCCAGGACGCACTCAACCCCGGCGTGAAAAAGCGCGAGGTGTTTGGCTGGGCCATGTATGACTTTGCCAACTCCGGCTACACCACGGTGGTGCTCACGGCGGTATTTGCGGCGTATTTTGTGGGCGGCATTGCGCAAAAAGCGCAGTGGGCGACGTTTGTCTGGACCCTGGCTTTGAGCATCTCCTATGCCATCGTCATGCTGACCATGCCCAGCCTGGGGGCCTATGCCGACCTGCGCGCGTCCAAGAAAAAGCTGTTGATTTGGTTCACCGCAGGTTGTGTGGTGTCCACCGCCGCATTGGCTTTAGCCGGACCGGGCAGCGTGGCGCTGGCGTTTGTGCTGATCATTGTGTCCAACACGTTTTACAGCTACGGCGAATCGCTTACCGCGTCGTTTTTACCCGAGCTGGCCCGCCCCGAGGCGCTGGGCAAGGTCAGTGGCTGGGGCTGGAGCTTTGGCTACTTTGGCGGCATGCTGGCGCTGGGCGTCTGCCTGGGCTACGCGCTGTGGGCGGGCAAGCAGGGCATCAGCGCCGACCGCTTTGTACCAGTCACGATGCTTATTACCGCCGCCATTTACGGCGGGGCCGCGTTGGTCACTTTCAATCTGCTCGGCGAGCGCGCCGTGCCCAAGCTGCAACTCGAAGGCGACGGCGGCTTCACGGCGTCGCTGGTGCAGCTCAAAGACACCTTCCACCAGGCGCGCCGGTATCAGGATTTCATGTGGCTGCTGCTGTGCGCCGTGTTCTACCAGGGCGGCGTCGCCGTGGCCATCACGCTGGCGGCCATCTATGCCGAACAGGTGATTGGCTTGGTGCAGACCGAAACCATGGTGCTGATTTTTGTGCTGAACCTGGCCGCCGCCGCCGGTGCGTTTGGCTTTGGGCATTTTCA
>JAYVNK010000614.1:0-2669 GCA_043758475.1 Comamonadaceae bacterium
GGGAACCCCATCCACCAGGCGACCCCGCGATTCGGCGCGGGCGGATTCAATCAGCCCGTCATCCTGAAACCGGAAAGTGAGGGTCAAGGTGAGCGCACCATCTGCCAGACTGGCGCGGGCCGAGCGGTCATCTACCGCCTCCCATCGCACCCCCTGGCTGGGTAGAAGTGCGGTGGGGTACCACAGCGCTTCCATAAAGTAGCGCATGAATTCACCCTGCTGCAAATCAGCGTTTTCGGGCATGTTGACCACCGGGATCAGCCCTAATATCGCGCCATGCAGCATCCCTTGGCCTGCGACGTAGGCGTCATGAATATGCACGGGCACTGCGGGAAACATCATGATCCGTGCATCCCAGTCAAAGCCGGGCCGCTGGGTGATCACCCGCTGCCTTGCGGTGAATGGCTTCCACTGCTGGGCGGTTTCGCTCATGTTGAACGTTCCAGCCTGGTCAAGTGACGCTGCGGCGATGATGGGTTGACCGTCCTTCAACACCGCGCGAAAGTAGCGCTGCACCGGCGCGGGCAGACCTTCGAGTTCGCGTGCGTCGTAGCGGGCGGGCAAGGGTGACGTTGCGCCAGAGGGTGACGACGATACGCGAGCCGCCTCCAGCCGCGCCAAGAGAGCCTGGGTGCCTTGCTGCCAGTGCCACGCGCCGTAGGCTACGGCACCCATCCCTACAGCCAAAAGTACGGCGAGTGCAAAGCCTGTCCATTTGAGCCAAGTCATTAAGCGGCTGCCGCCCCAAAGTCCAGCACCACCCGCGCCGCCACTTCGCCGCGTTCCAGCCGGTCGAGTACTGAGTTAATGGCCGACAAAGGTTGCAACTCGATGTCTGCCTTGACCTTGCCCTCAGCGGCGAAAGCCAACGCCTCCGCCATGTCTTGCCGGGTGCCAACCAATGAGCCGCGCACCGTAATGCAATTAAGCACGACGTCAAACAGCGGAAAGGGAAATTCCCCGGGCGGCAGCCCCGTCAATACGCAGGTGCCGCGCTTTCGAGTCATGGCGACGCCCTGCTTGAATGCCGCGAGTGACGGCGCAGTGATCAAGACCCCGTGCGCGCCCCCGCCCGTCGCCTTTTTGACAGCTTCGACGGCATCGTCTGATTTGGCATTGACAACCGCATCGGCACCCATCAGCGTCGCATGCGCCAGCTTGCCGTCGTCGATATCTACCGCGCAGACATGCAGGCCCATTGCCTTGGCGTATTGAATCGCCAGATGACCCAAACCGCCTGCGCCGCTGACAACCATCCAGTCGCCAGGCTTGGTATCGCACACCTTGATGCCTTTGTACGTGGTGACCCCAGCGCAGATGATCGGGGCTGCATCGATAGCAGACAAACCAGCGGGTATGTGGGCTACGTAATTGGGGTCCGCCAGGAGGTACTCCGCAAAGCCGCCGTCCTTGGTGTAGCCACCGAATTGCGCTTCGCCACAGACTGTCTCCCAGGCCGAGAGGCAATACTCGCAGTGTCCGCAGGCTGAGTAGAGCCAAGGCACGCCGACCCGGTCACCCTCCTTGACGGCCTTCACACCTGCGCCGGCGGCGGCCACCCGCCCGATGCCTTCATGGCCCGGAATGAAGGGCAGCGTGGGTTTGACCGGCCAGTCGCCGCGCGCGGCATGCAGGTCGGTGTGGCAAACACCACAGGCTTCGGTCTTGACGAGAATCTGGCCCGGGCCGGGCGAAGGCACGTTCCACTCGCGCAGCACCAGGGGTTTGCCGAAAGTCTCGACAACGGCAGCTTGCATTTTTGTCAACATAAAAATTCCCTTTCAAACCAGGCCAGTCTGCTTGACGATGGTGACAGGCACCGGTGACGCTTGCAACACGGCGTGTGACACCGAGCCTAGAAGAGCGCTGCGCAGCGCACCCCAGCCGCGCGCGCCCATGATGATGGCTTCACAGCCGTAACGCCCTGCGATATCGATCAGCGTTTCCGGCACGCTGCCGGAGCCGATCTCACGCTCAAACGGAACGCCGACGGCATTGAATAGGGCTTCTGCGTCTTTCAGTGAGCGTGCGCCGACGGCCCCGGTCACCCGCTCAAGCACATCGGCGTTGGGGGCCAGTATCATTTCGTAAAGGTAGGTCGGCTCCTGCACGGTCGCCAGTACGAAGCTTGCCTTTAGCCCGTCGCGCTGTAGGCGCAATGCGTAGCGCACAGCATCCAGCGACGGCATCGACCCATCAACAGGAATCAGAATTTTCATGGGTCAACTCCAGAGTCAATCTGCCAGCAACGCATCAGACCACTTTGCTCTGCGGCCATCTACTTCACCAGCAATACCGGAATGTCGCAGTCCGCAATGACGCGTTGGGCAATGCTGCCCATCAAGGCGCGACCCAGCAGGCCGTGCCCGTGCGTGCCCATCACCAGCATGTGCGCACCCTCGCGCCGGGTGGCCCGCACAATCTCTTCAGCGGGATGACCTACCACCCAGGCACAGCGGTGTTTCAGTGCATGCCGGTCCAGAAAGCGCTTGATGGGGTCAAGCACCTTGTCAGCCTCCTCGCGCTGGTATGCCAAAACCTCACCAGAGCCTAGCATGCGTTTGACGCGCGCTGGCACCGTCATCTGCACGTTCAGCACAAAAATTTCATCCTGCGGCCCCGCGATGCTTTCGTGGGTGACGAGAAAGGCCAGCGCCTTCTTGGTGTAC
>JAYVNK010000615.1:0-8366 GCA_043758475.1 Comamonadaceae bacterium
CGCTTCGAAGCGCGCCACCATGTTCCTGGTACTCATACGGGTGCTCGGTGAACGGCACGTTGCTGGCCTTGAGCAGTTGGGTGGCCGGGGTTTCGGAGATGTGGTCTTTATTGGCCATGTTGGGTATTTTCTCCTCTGGCTTGATCGCTTGATAGCCCGCAGACGTCATGCAGCCGTCGTCGGCCTTGCGGGGTCCGCTGGGCGAGCGGTACAGACTTGCCAAGTCTGCATCCTCCCGCGCAGCCTCCCAGGGCTACAAAATCAAAGCGCCGGGTCCCGAATCTCCCAGCGAATTTTGTCTATCGCGGCCAGCAATTCGGACGATAAGGTCGTACCCCAAGCATCCAGACATTCATCCAACTGCGCGACTGACGTCGCGCCAATGATGGTGCTGGCCACGCGCCAGTTGGTGTAGCAAAAGGCCAGCGCCATCTGCGTGGGCGTGAGGCCGTGTTCACGGGCCAGTGCGTTGTAGCGCAGCGCCGCTGCAAAGGCTTCGGGCCGACCCCAGCGCTGCCTGCGCACGGATTCAAACTTGGCAATGCGTCCTTCGGCCGGTGCCAGCGGGCCGGTCGTGCCAGTCTTGTCGTATTTGCCGGTCAGCAAGCCAAACGCCAGGGGCGAATAGCCCAGTAGCGACACGCCCAGACGGTGCATCGTCTCGTCCAGTCCGTTGTCCACCGCGCGGTTGATCAGGGTGTATGCGTTTTGCACACTGGCAACACGCGGCAGGCTGTGCTGCTCGGCCAGGCGCACAAACTCGTGCACGCCATACGGTGTTTCATTTGACAGGCCAATGGTGCGCACCTTGCCAGCTTTCACCAAGCCTGCCAAGGCTTCGAGCTGCGCATGGATTGGAGTGACCGGCCCGTTTTTAACATCTTTGGCGGGCTCAAAATACGACTGGCCAAAGTTGGGCACGTAACGCACGGGCCAATGAATCTGGTACAGGTCAATCACATCCGTTTGCAGGCGCTTGAGCGAGCCTTCGCATGAATCGACGATGTCTTTGGCAGTAACCTGCGCGCTGCCATTGCGTATCCAGTCCATGCCGCGCGCAGGGCCGGCCAGTTTGGTGGCCAGCACCACCTTCTGGCGCGCGCCGGGCCGCCTGGCAAACCAGTTGCCCATGATGGTCTCGGTCGCGCCATGGGTGGCTGCGCGGGTGGGCACCGAATACATTTCGGACGTATCCAGAAACTTGACGCCGCGCGCAAGCGAGCGGTCCAGAATGGCGTGCGACGTGGCCTCGTCCACCTGCTCGCCAAAGGTCATGGTGCCCAGGCAGATGGGGGTGACTTGCAGGTTGCTGTGACCGAGCGGGATTGTCTTCATGGTGCTGATTCCGCGTGAGAGTGGACGTTCAAGTTTAAGGGGTGAATCCACTTGCGGAGCTGCCCAAGATGGCTGACACCACCTCCTCTGCATTCTTGGCAACGCATTCAACCATCATGTAGCCTGCGGGCTTGAAGCCATCGCCCACCATCCAGATGCCGTTGTGGGCCATTGGTTGAGTGCGCTCATCCAGCCCTTGCACCGCCCAGTTGACCGGCCAGTCCTGGTTGAAGTTGGCACACCCCAACACGCTGCAGGCGTCGAACTTGTCGCCAAACACATAGCGCCAGTCTTGCAGTCCCAGCGCGTACTCGGCGCGCCAGTCTGCGCCGGCCGGCAGGGTCTGGTGGCTGATCAACAGATGCTGCCCGGGCGGCGCCAGGCTCGGGTCCACCTGGGTGGCCTGGATGATGCCTGCGACGCGCTGGGTGTCCAGGCAGAACAGGATGGAATCATGCGCGATCAGGCTCTGCGGGCTGAGCACGGTAATTTTGAGGCCAACTGCGGCGGGCGTGGTCGGCGCTGATTGCTGCTGCTCAGGCACTGGCAGTGACACTGGCAGGTACTGTGGCATTGCACCGCTCATCCCCTGCCCTTGCGCGCCATCCTTGAGGCGCCGCGTGGCGCGCCCACCTGCGTTGCTCACCACGATGGGCGCGTCAATGGCGTATCGCTCATTCGTGCGGCGGTTCAGCACCTGAACACCCGCCACATGATCTGCGGCACCCGTAGATATACCCTTGGACGTGCCCGCGCCATCGCCATCGCCAAATCGAAACGACTCCACTGCACTCCAGCGCCGAATGTCCACGCCATGGCGCGCACAGGCCAGCGCAAGCTGGCGCGATACCTCACGCGCGCCACCCATCGGGATACTTGGCAAGCCGTGGTCAACAACGCGCCGGATCACCTTGCGGCCTTCTGCATAGGGCACGTCAAAAAGGCTGGCTGACAGTGCAAACTGGGCAAACCGGTCAAACAGCGCCACACCGGTTGGTGACAGCCCCTGTTGCATCAGCCAATGGCCAAACGAGAGGTCGGACTGTTTGACGAACTTGGCTTTGAGCACCGTCCAGACCAGACGCACCCGTTCTGCGCGCGACGCAAACACCCCAAAGGCCTGCCAAAAGGTGCGCGCTACAACCTCTTCACCGCGAACGTGAAAGGAGCCAAAGTGTTTTGGCGTGGGCACGGTCACCTCGGCACCGCAGCGGCGCAGCGCATCGGCCATCGGGCCCCGGTTGCCGTGCGGAAACGTGTGAAAAGCGCCGGTGGCAAGCTCGGTGCCCTGCTGTCGAATGGCGGTGAAGCGCCCGCCTGTGAACCCGAGCTGCTCCAGCAGCACCACGCGTCTGCCCGCCTGCGCGAGCTGGCACGCCACAATCAGCCCGCCAATGCCTGCGCCGACCACCGCCACGTCAAATTTTTCAGTCGCCATCGCGCAGTTCGGCAAGCCTTGCTTTGGGTTGCCCCGGGCGCTGCGCCGCGATGGCGTTGACCGGGCACACATAGACGCACAGGCCGCATTCAATGCAGGTGTTGAAGTCTATTTTGGCCCGCCCAGACTCCGTTGAAATGCAGCGGCTCACCGGGCAGCGGTAAACACACCAGGCACACGCGGTGCAGTTGGGCAGAACCTGAAGGTAATCCGAGGCCAACTCTGCCACCGGCTTCATCGGGATTGACGCATCGCCAAGGCGGCCCGCGCTTCTTCCTGCAGGCGCAGCACACGGCGCTGCACCTTGCCGGTGGTGGTCATGGGCAACTCGTCTACAAATTCGATCTCTTTGGGGTATTCATAGGGTGCCAACATGCCTTTGACATGGATTTGCAATTCTGCAATCAAATCAGAATCAAATAAGGCTGTAGCCCCTGTACAGCATGCACGAGCAGTTACAAAATCAGGAGCAAGAACGATATAGGCCTTGACCACCGCGCCCCGCGCCGCGTCGGGCTTGGGCACCACCGCCGCGTTGGCCACCGCCGGGTGCTTGACCAGGCAGTTCTCCACCTCACCCGGCCCAATGCGGTAGCCGGCGGCCTTGAACACATCGTCAGACCGGCCCTGATACCACAGGTAGCCATCGGCGTCGCGCGTGGCCAAGTCGCCGGTGCGGCACCAGTCATCCGGGCCGTTTTTGCCGGTGTACTTTGCCTGTGTTGCCGTGTCGTTTTTCCAGTAACCCAAAAAGAAAACCGGGTCCAGGTGGCCATGCACGTCAAAGCGGTGGACCGCCACATCACCGGGCGTGCCCACGGGGCATTCATGGCCGTCCTCGTCAATCACCTGCACCCGGTGGCCGGGGTAGGCTTTGCCCATGCTGCCGGGCTTGGAGGGCCAATATTTGTTGCAGTTGCCCACGATGTAGTTGATCTCGGTCTGGCCGAACATTTCGTTGGGTCGCACGCCTAGCTGCGCTGTGCAATAGTCAAACACCGCATCCCCCACCGCCTCGCCCGCGCTCATGATGGCTTGCAGTTTGAGCTTGAACTGCTGACGCACTGTCGCCTGCGGGCTGCCGGGCGCACTGCCAGCCACGCTGCCGGGATAGGCCTTCATCATCGCCTTGAGCGCCGTGGGAAAAATAAACGTGTGGGTCACGCCGCAATCGCGCATCAGTTCCAGCGCAGTCTGTGGGCTGAAGCGGCCATTGAACGCGACGATGGGCCGGCCAAAATACAGCGTGGGCAGCAGCGCGTCCATCAGCCCGCCGGTCCAGGCCCAGTCGGCCGGGCTCCAGAATACCGCATTCGAAGACGCGTTGGCTTTGCCATCAAACCCAAACCAGTTCTGGCTGCACACAAATCCTGTCAGGTTGCCAATCAGCGCCCGGTGCGCCAGCAGCGCGCCTTTGGGCTGGCCGGTTGTGCCGCTGGTGTAGATGAGGATGGCGGGGTCATCGGCCAGCGTGTTGACCTGTTTGAAATGGTCTGACGCCTTGTCCAGCGCAAGCGCATAGTCGATGTCTGCCGTGTGGCCAAACGCCGCCTCGAAGAGCGTGGGTGCAGCAGCAACAGTCTCGCTGGCCTGCGCATCCCCACCGGCTCCTGCGGCGGCCCCAACCGCCATGACAAGCCGCAGATGCGGACATTGCGCTCGCACCGACTGCACGCTGGCAACCGCCCCAGCATCGCAGATCGCCAACACCGCTTCGCTGTCGTTGAGCCGGTATTCAAGGGCCTCCGGCCCAAACAGCATTGACAGCGGCATCGCCACCGCGCCCATTTGCAGCACGGCGATGTAAGCCACGGCGGTCTCAAAACGCTGCGGCATGACAATGGCCACCCGATCACCCCGCTTCACGCCATGGGCCTTGAGCACGTGGGAGAGCCGGTTGGCCTGGCGCTGAAGTTGCGCGTAGGAATACGGGGTAGAAAAAACTGTGGCGGGATTTTTTGACCCGGATTGGGTATTTTTTATGCCTGTAGCCCTAGTGGAATATACATAGTTAGCTATATTTTCAGAAGCATTCGGCAACCTGGCCCAGCGCCCGCAGCACGCGTGTGCGATGTTGAAATGCTTTGGCACCTGCCACTGAAAGCTGCCATGCATTTGGGCGTATGGGTCAGACTCAATGCCCGTCGCGCAGGGTTTGGACTTGTCTCTGTGTTGACTGACTTTCACGGCAGCTCTTTCGTATGATGGGCAGATTGAATTTACCCAGACCTTGAATGTACCAAGTCAAACGAGTTTCCCGCAGCGAATTTGTCCCTTTGCGCCACGTCAACTACCACGTGCGGGTCTGGGGCGAACCCAATCCACAGCAGGCACCGCTGGTGCTGGTACACGGCTGGATGGACGTGGCCGCCAGCTATCAGTTTCTGGTCGATTCGCTGACCGATGCCTTCTTTGCCAACCGCCACATCATTGCGCCCGACTGGCGCGGCTACGGCCTGACCACGGGTGCACCGGTGGACAACTACTGGTTTCCCGACTACCTGGCCGATCTGGACTTCCTGCTCGACCATTACTCACCTGGCAAACCCGTGGATCTGGTCGGCCACAGCATGGGCGGCAACGTGGTGATGCAGTACGCCGGGGTGCGGCCAGCCCGCATCCGCCGCCTCGTCAACCTTGAAGGATTTGGCATGCCCGTCGGGCGGCCCACGCAAGCACCCGAGCGCCTGGCAAACTGGATGGACGAGCTCAAGGCGCTGAAGGCCGGCAGCATCAGGCTCAAACCCTACGACAGCGCCGATGGCGTGGCCAACCGCCTGATGAAGACCAACCCGCGCCTGGCGCGTAATGAGGCCAGCCGCGACCGCGCCGCCTGGCTGTCACACCAGTGGGCGGTTGAAAACAGCCAAGGCCAGTGGGAGATTCTGGGCGACGCCGCACACCGGGTGTCGGGGGCCAATGTGTCGCACGTGGACGAGGTGCTGGCCATGTACGCCGCCATCAATGCGCCCACGCTGTTTGTGGGGGCGTCAGACGATTCCATGATGGGCTGGTATGGCACCCGGTTCACATTGGCAGAGTTCCATGAGCGGCTCAAATCTGTGCCAACGGTGACCAGCACGGTGATTCCCGATTCTGGCCACATGCTGCACCATGACCAGCCGCAGGCGCTGGCACGGCTGATTGAGGACTTTGTAGCCTGAGATGTGGACCGACGTGGGGCCTGACCCCGCGCGCGGCGTTCGCGGTACCCCGGCGTGAGAAAATACGCCACATCACGACATCTCACCGCATTTTCAGGACACTCCCCATGGACATCGAACGCATCAACCAGATTGGCACCCAGCTCACCGACTTGAGCGCCCGCACGCAAGAGTTACGGGGGTATCTTTGACTACCCTGCCAAAGCAGAACGCTTGAGGACCGTCAACGCCTCGCTGGAAGACCCCACAGTCTGGAACGACAGCAAAAAAGCGCAAGAACTGGGCCGCGAGAAAAAAACGCTGGATGGCGTCGTCAGCACGCTGGACAACCTGACCAGCGAGCTGGCCGACAACACCGAGCTGTACGACATGTCCAAAGCCGATGGGGACGAAGCCGGCCTTGCGACGATTGAAGCCGATACGGCCAAGCTCGCGGCCACCATCGAGCAGCTTGAGTTCCGCCGCATGTTCAACAACCCGGCCGACCCTCTGCCCTGCTTTCTGGACATTCAGGCTGGCGCAGGTGGCACCGAAGCCTGCGACTGGGCCAGCATGCTGCTGCGCCAGTACCTGAAATACGCCGAGCGCAAAGGCTTCAAAACCACGATTGAAGACGAAACTGCGGGTGATACAGCAGGCATCAAGGGCGCGACCATCAAGATCGAAGGCGAGTACGCGTTTGGCCTGCTGCGCACCGAGACCGGCGTGCACCGGCTGGTGCGCAAGTCGCCGTTCGACTCGTCGGGAGGGCGCCACACCAGCTTTGCGAGCGTATTTGTCTATCCCGAGATCGACGACTCCATCGTGATCGACATCAATCCGTCTGACGTGCGCACCGACACTTTCCGCGCCAGCGGCGCGGGCGGCCAGCACATCAACAAGACTGATTCAGCCGTGCGCCTGACGCACCTCCCCACCGGCATTGTGGTGCAGTGCCAGGATGGCCGCAGCCAGCACAGCAACCGGGACGTCGCCTGGAAGCGCCTGCGCAGCCGCCTGTACGACTTTGAAATGCGCAAACAGCAGGAAGCGCAGCAAAAACTCGAAGACACCAAGACTGACGTCGGCTGGGGCCACCAGATTCGAAGCTACGTGCTGGACAACAGCCGCATCAAGGATTTGCGCACCAATGTCGAGGTCTCGGCAACGCAGAAGGTGCTGGACGGGGATTTGGATGTGTTCATTGAGGCATCATTGAAGCAGGGGGTTTGAAGTTGTCGGATATACTCGTGACACACTTTTTTTACAGGTGACACGCCATGCAAACCATCAACGTGCGAGAACTGCGCAACACCATTCCACACCTGCGTGAGACGCTGGCGCGCGAGCACGAACTGGTGCTTGTCTCCAATGGAGAGCCGGTAGCACGGATTCTCCCGATAGAGGCACCACCCCAACTGGAATCCATGGCATGGTTGCGGGCCATGAGCCCCCCCCATGCCCGTGACTGCAGTGGCTCCACTGACTCCACCGCCTTGATCCGCGAAGACCGCGACAGACGTGGTTCTTGATGCAAGCGGCTTACATTGACACCAGCGCTTTCGTCAAACGCTTCATCGCTGAACCCGGTTCAACTGAAGTGGAAGCGCTGATTGCGAGCCAGCAATACCGGTTGACGCTATCGTCACTTTCCTTGACGGAAATTCGCGCGGTGCTCAAGCGCCAGCTGCGCCTGGGCGTCATCAACGCCATGCATGCCCGCAAGGCCATCGAGCAAACCTCCATCGAACTGGCAAGCAACGCACTGGCGTTTCAGGCGGTTGATGGTTCCATATTCAACCTCGCGGGGGACATCATTGAAAATTTGGCGGTGCCGCTTGGAACGCTGGACGCAGTCCATCTGGCCAGCGCAAAAGCCGCCCGCTGCGACGTGATGATCACAGCAGACCGGCAATTGCTTCGAGCGGCCTCTGAAGCAGGCCTGCGCGTGGTTGACCTGACTTGAAAATGACATCCACCGCCACTCCAACCCAAGCCCAATTTCCCGCCGGGCCGGCCCGAGAAAAAATAACTCCCTCGGGGGGCGACGAACCACGCGAAGCGACAAGCGTGGGGGCCTTTATTTTCGACATGGATGGCACCATGATTGATTCCATGCCGTACCACGCGCAAAGTTGGGTCGAGTTCTGCCACAGACACGCCATCAAAATTGATGTCGATGACCTCATGCGCCGCACCACCGGCCGCACGGGGGCCGAATGCATGCGTGAGCTGTTCCAGCGCGATGTGCCTGCGGCAGAAGCGCTGGCACTGATTCACGAGAAAGAATCGATCTACCGCGAGCTGTTTGCGCCGGTTTTCAAGGAAGTGAC
Source organism: Comamonadaceae bacterium (assembly GCA_043758475.1). GTDB lineage: Bacteria > Pseudomonadota > Gammaproteobacteria > Burkholderiales > Burkholderiaceae_C > JANYCG01. Next base: position 8,250 of record JAYVNK010000615.1, read on the forward strand.
CGGCTTCAATGCGTTTGCTGAAAGAGCCGCCGCACTGGGTCTGAAGATCGGCGTGGGCACTGCAGGCGACAGGCACAATATCGCGTTCGCCATGTCCCACCTCAAAATGCGCGTCAT
>JAYVNK010000616.1:0-2666 GCA_043758475.1 Comamonadaceae bacterium
GACTACTTGGCGAAAAAAGACACCAAGGCCGCCGTGATTCAAATTAAGAACGCGTTGCAGAAAAGTCCAAACTCTGCCCAGGCCAGGATGATGTTGGGGTCCGCACTGTTGGATACGGGTGATGTTGCCGCAGCCGAAGTTGAGTTTCGTAAAGCGCTTGAGCTGAAGCAATCACCTGACTTGGTGGTGCCCCAATTGGCAAAAGCGATGCTGGCGCAAGGTCAATTCAAGAAAGTCACTGAAGAGTTTTCAAAAACAACTTTAGAGTCGGCGCATGCAAAAGCCGAGCTTCAGATCTCTCTGGCTGCCGCCTACGCCGCACTGGGGAAAAATGACCTTTCCCAAGCCGCACTGAATGCTTCCCTGGCGGCGGAGCCAGGCTTTGCCCCCGCATTGCTTGCACAGGCCCGGCAAAAGGCGGCCAGCCGCGATTTTGACGCTGCACTGGCAATGGCCGATGATGTTATTGCCAAGTCTCCCCAAAGCTTTGATGCCTGGAAGCTCAAAGGCGATATCTTGTACTATTTGAAGAACCAGCCCACCGAGGCACTGGCAGCTTATGGCAAGGTGGTTGAAATCAAGCCCGATATCTTGTTGGGACACACAGGAATTTTGACAATCCTGCTGGCCCAAAACAAATTGGACGAAGCAGCAAAGCAGCTTGAGCAGCTCAAGAAAATTGCGCCCAACCATCCGCAAACCGTGTATTTGATGGCCCAGCTGGCCTACCAGAAGAGAGACTTTAAGACCGCGCGCGACTTGTCCCAGCAACTTTTGAAAGTGGTGCCCGACAACTCCCGTGGGCTGCAATTGGCCGGCGCAGTGGAGCTACAGCTCAATTCTCTGATTCAGGCAGAAACGTTCCTGACTAAATCGCTGCAATTGGGGCCAGACCTTGTGCTGGCACGGCGGCTGCTCATCTTGACTTACCTTCGGTCTGGGCAACCATCAAAGGCGTTGACGGCGCTGGCACCATCCTTGAACAAGGATTCGGTTGACCCGGAAATGTATTCGGTAGCCGGCGAGGTTTATCTGCAAAACGGAGATCTCAAGAAGGCCGAAGAATACTTTGAAAAAGCCACCCAGCTTGATCCCAAAGACGCCCGCAAACGCACGTCTCTGGCATTGACGCACATGATGGGTGGGAGGGAAGATTCTGCGTTTGGTGAGCTGCAGGACATTGCCGCATCGGACAGCGGTGTGACTGCAGACCTCGCACTGATCAGTGCCCATTTGAGGCGCAAACAATATGACAAAGCCTTGAGCGCCATTGACACGCTCGAAAAAAAGCAACCCGGCAAACCGCTGGCTGCACATCTGCGCGGCACAACGCAAATGGCCAAACAGGACTTGGCTGGAGCAAGGAAGAGTTTTGAGCGTGCGCTGGCTGTTGAGCCTGCCTATTTCCCGGCGGTAGCCAGCCTGGCAGGCCTTGACATGGCTGACAAAAAGCCGGAGGAAGCCAAGAAGCGGTTTGAAGCCGTGCTTGCCAAAGACCCTAAAAATGCCCAGGCGCTGTTGGCGCTGGCCGAACTGGCGGCCAGAACCGGTGCCAGCAAAGATGACATTGCCGCCTTGATTGCCAAAGCCGTGGCAGCGACCCCAGCCGACGCCACACCCCGCCTCTTGTTGATTGACTTCTATTTGCGCAGCAAAGACGAGCGCCAGGCGTTGTCGGCGGCTCAAAACGCCGTTGCAGCGATTCCCGGCAACGCGGACCTGCTGGATGCGCTTGGCCGCGTGCAACAAGCTTCAGGGGACGCAAATCAGGCCATCGCGACTTTTAACAAACTTGCAGCCATGCAGCCGCTGTCGGCAAAACCCCAGATGCGACTTGCCGATGCGCAGATGGCGGCAAAAAACAAGAGTGCGGCAGCCCAAAGCCTGCGTAAGGCATTGGAGATCAAACCTGACACGCTTGAAGCGCAGCGCGGTTTGATACTGCTGGGTCTGGAAGACAAGAAATACGCCGATGCGCTTGTGTTGGCCCGCAGTGTGCAAAAGCAACGCCCCAAAGAGCCCGTTGGCTACATTTTGGAGGGCGATATTGCCGCAGTGCAGAAAAACTGGGACGCTTCCGCAGCAGCCTACCGCACCGGCCTCAAAGAAGCGCCGTCGTCTGAGCTGTCGTTGAAATTGCATGCTGTTTTAGCCGCCTCGGGCAAGGGCGCTGAAAGTGACAAATTTGCAGCGAGCTGGCAGAAAGATCACCCCAACGACGCAGCATTCCAGTTTTACCTGGGCGACGTCGCAATCAAGCGCAATGATTACGCTGCTGCTGAAAAAAATTACGCCTCGGTCATCAAGCTGCAACCAACCAATGCCATCGCCTTCAATAATCTGGCATGGGTGTCCGGGCGCTTGAACAAAGCCACCGCCATCGGGTTTGCCGAAACCGCCAATAAACTGGCACCCAATCAACCTGCATTCATGGACACCCTGGCCATGTTGCTGTCAGATAAAAACGAATACGCCAAGGCTTTGGAGTGGCAGACCAAGGCGGTTACTGCCCAGCCACAAAACACATTGTTCAAGCTGAACATGGCGAAAATCCACATCAAAGGCGGCAAGAAGGACCTTGCCAAGAAGGAATTAGATGAGTTGGTCAAGTTAGGAGACAAGTTTGCGGGGCAGGCAGAGGTGGCGACGTTGGTCAAATCACTCTA
>JAYVNK010000617.1:0-2665 GCA_043758475.1 Comamonadaceae bacterium
CGCGGCCCATCTTCATCAAGGTGGTGCCCTCGGCACCGCTTAGGGTTTTGAGCTCAACCGCCCACGCGCGTGACGGTGCCAGCGCCGTCAGCACACCGCCTGCGGCCAAGGTGCCCAGCAGCAAGCCGCTGCCGCGCAACAGGCTGCGCCGGGTCAGTGGCAAATCCAGTTTCGGCACTTCGCCGCTGCCTTCGCCACAACTATCCGCAGCTGCGGTGGTGATTGACTTGATGGGTATGACTCTCATAGCTGTCTCCTGTTTAACTTCAGAAAAATGAATCTGTCTTCCGTACTGCGTTTCTGACTCTAAATGCGGTGTCGCGCAGCAGGGTAATAGGCGGCTAAATGGCTGCCTCAAATTGAGACTGACTGATCATCGGAAACCCTAATTGGCAACGTGCCAATTTTCCTGCGCTTCCGTAGGCTCAAGGACTGATAGGGCCACGCAGCGGGGGTGCGTTTTGCGTCACAACAGTGTCACGCGAGGCGCTTATCCTTGGGTGGCTGCTGTCACACCCTCATTTCACGCAAGGAGCGATGCCATCATGAAGTCCCGCGTTCGATTGCCTTTCAATGCCAACCGTCATAGCGGCTTCACCACGCCGCTGCGCCTGCTGCTGGCCACTACAGCGGCGTTCTGGATGGGGGCTGCACAGCCGCAGGAAGTTGCGACCCGCGTCGCGCGCCAAGTGACAGAACTGCGTTTTCGAGATTTCTTTCGCCTGCCCGTTGGGCCCGCTGGCCTGGATATCAGCGACACATTGCTTCAGGCGGACGGGCAGACCGTGCGGCTGGTGGGCTACATGGTGCAGCAGGAAAGCCCTGCACCGGGCCGCTTCATGCTCGCACCGCGCCCGGTGCAGATGACCGAGCACGCCGATGGCGAGGCCGACGATCTTCCCGCTGCCACCGTGATGGTTTACCTTGATCCGGAGCAGCGCGATTGGGCTGTGCCGCATGTGCGCGGGCTGGTGGCCGTGAGTGGCCGTCTGAGCGTGAGCCGCATGGAAGAGCAGGACGGCCGGGTTTCGTGGGTGCGCCTGCAGCTCGGGCCGGATTCTGTGCGCGGCATGAATGCGACGGAGCTGGCCGGGTACTTGCATCATCGACAGCATGGCCGCTGACGAGGCTCTGGGTTGAGCTCTCAAACCCGCATTCCAGGAGCTGGTCAACACAAGCTGGTTAAAACGGGCCTGCAGAATTTGGATCGATCGTCAATTACTATAAATATAGTAGCTGCTTATGCATATTGCACAAGGGCTACAGGCATAAAACATCACTTTTTTGAGAAAAATGACCCACCCAACCCGAACCCGAACTCAAATGCAGCCTTCAAGTCGTACTCGCTTGCTCCCCGTGCCATGCATCGGTGCTCTCATGCTGTCCGCGCTGCTAGGCGCAGTGACGGCGCACGCAGCACCCTCGGTGAGCCGCCTTACGCCGCCCAGCGAGCTGTTTTCCAGCGGCCAGGCAGCGCCCGTGATTGCGCGATTTTTGCCGGGTCAGCGCTTTGATGTGCAAGCGACCTTGCGGCCCGATGGAATTGACAGAACGATCAGCAGCGCGCGCTTCATGATCGACGGCAAGGCGGTCGATGCGCCCGTGGCGCTGCGCGATTGCGCCAGCGGTTGTCTGGCACCGGTTCCCAAGAACGCGGCCATAGCAACGGTTCGCGCCGTCAGCGTCGCCAAGGCTGGGTTGCACACATTTACGGTCAGTGCCACGCAAAGCGATGGCCAGACGATTGCTGCGACTGGCAACTTTGAGGTGGTACCGCTGATGGGGGGGCGGGCAGAAGGTCAAGAGCATCATCATTTTGCTGGGCGACGGCATGGGCGCAGCCCAGCGCACAGCGGCGCGCATCGTGGCCGGGGGCTATGCGCAAGGCAAGGTCATCACACCGCTGGCCATGGACACCTTCCCGGTGACTGGCATGGTCAAAACCGCATCGCTCAATTCGGTGGTGACCGACTCTGCGCCCGGCATGACGGCTTATGTGTCGGGCAACAAGAACAACAACAATGAAGAGGGTGTGTTCCCCGATGACACGGTGGACCCGTTTGACAACCCGCGCATCGAGTATCTGAGTGAATATTTGCACCGTACCCAGGGCAAGGCTTTGGGATCGGTAACGACGTCTGACGTATTTGACGCCACTCCCGCTGGCAATGCGGTGCATACCAGCAGCCGGGGTGCTGGCACGGGCATCGTGGACCAGTACCTTGACGACCGGGGTTTGACCGGCCTGTCAGTGCTGATGGGCGGCGGGCGCAAATGGTTTTTGCCGTCAACCACGCCCGGTTCTGCCAGGGGTGACCGCACCGACTACGCGTTCTCAAACACCGACATGCACACGTCCGAGATCGTGAAGCGCTGGGGTGCTGCCCCTGGCAGGCTGGACAAAGACCGGGACTTGCTGGGTGACTTCCAGTCTGCCGGTTTTCGCTACGCGCCAGACAAGGCTTCCCTGGACGCGATTGACCCAGCCAAGACGGACCGCCTGCTCGGCCTGTTCTCGTATTCCAACATGAATGTGGCACGGGACAAGATCGACGGGCGTCGTGGCAAGCAGCGCGGCGTGAATGGCCGCGTGGTGGACGACTATGGTTTTCCTGACCAGCCCATGCTTGACGAGATGACGGCCAAGGCGCTGGCGGTGCTGGAG
>JAYVNK010000618.1:0-2665 GCA_043758475.1 Comamonadaceae bacterium
TTTGTTGGCATTGGCGATTCCAGCGCGTTTTACGACCTGGCCGGTGATGGGGTGCGCCGCGCGACCGCCTGGGTCTCGGGGCAGGACGGATTTTTGGCCTATGACGCCAACAACGACGGCAAGATCAGCGGCAAGGCCGAGATCAGCTTCAAAGACTACCTGCCGGGGGCCAAGACCGACCTGGAAGGCCTGGCAGCGTTTGACACCAATGCCGACGGCATGTTCTCTGCCCTGGACGCGCAGTGGGACAAGTTCCGCGTGTGGCAGGACAAAAATGAGGATGGCATTCAAACCCCGGACGAGCTGTCCACCCTGGCCCAGCGCGGCATTGCCAGCATCAGCCTGGCCAGCAACCACGTGGCCAGCAGCGCCGCCGGTATAACGGTCAACGGCATTGGCAGCTATACCCGCATCGACGGCACCCAGGCCCAGCTGGCCGATGTGCAACTGGGCTACACCAGCGAGACCCTGGCCAGTGTGCGCAATGACACGGTGGACCTGTCGGCCAACCCGCTCACCGGTTCGGTCACCCGGCTGTCCACCGGCGCGGGCAGCGACGACATCACCGGCAGCGCCAATGCGGACCAGATTGACGCAGGCACCGGCAACGACACCATCCGCGCCGGTGGGGGTAACGATTTGGTGATTGGCGGGGCCGGCAACGATTGGATCAGTGGTGGCGATGGTGACGACGTGCTGTGGGGCGGCAAGGGGGCCGACACGCTGTTGGGCGACGCCGGTGCCGACAAGCTGCATGGCGGCAGTGGTGACGATTATTTGAGCGGTGGCGATGGGGATGACGAGCTTTGGGGCGATGCGGGGGATGACGTGCTCAGCGGTGGCGCAGGCTTTGACACTTACCACTTTGCCCTGGGCGATGGCAATGATTTGATCAAGGACGTGGGCGGTGAGGGCATGCGCATTGTGCTGGACGCCAATGCCAGCGGCCAGACCATCAACGCGCAGAACATCCAGGCCGAGGCACTGGCCGGGGGCAGGGGCTACATTCTGCGGTTTTCAGCAACCGACAGCTTGACGGTGCAAAACCTGGGCGCTGCGCCTTTCACCCCAGCCAATGTGCAGATCAGCCTGGCCGATGGCACCAGCGTGGCCATGGCGCAACTGCTGGCAGGCACCCACACCAACCACGCGCCCACGCTGGCCAGCGCACTGACTGGCCAGACCGCCAACCAGGCCAGCCTGTGGACCTATGCGGTGCCAGCGGGCACGTTTGCCGACGTGGACGCGGGCGACACCCTGAGCCTGTCGGCCACGCTGGCCAATGGCGATGCATTGCCCATTTGGCTGAGCTTCAATGCCGCCACGCGCACTTTCTCGGGCACGCCGCCCACCACCAGCCTGGGCAACATCGCGATTCAGGTGGTGGCCACCGATGCGTTTGGCCTGAGCGCGGCCAGCGGCTTGAGCCTGGCCGTGCAACCCCCGCTCAACCGTGCGCCCACGGTGGCCCATGGGCTTGTCGCAACCAATGTGCTGGAGGACAGCGCCTGGACCTTCACGGTGCCAGCCAACACCTTTGCAGACCCGGATGCAGGCGACGTGTTGAACCTGTCGGCCAAGCTGGCCAATGGCGATGCGCTGCCCGCGTGGCTGAGCTTTAACCCGGCAACGCGCACCTTCAGCGGCACGCCGTTGAATGCGAATGTAGGCACAATTGCTATTAAGGTAGTAGCTACTGATTCACAGGGGCTGTCGGCTAGCAGCACATTTGACGTTAAAACTGTGAACACCAACGACGCGCCAACGGTGAAAACCGCGCTGGTGAACCAAAGCGCGACCAGCGGCCAGGTGTTCAGCTACACCGTGCCAACGACCGGTGCAACCGCCGCCTTTGCCGATGAAGATGTGGGCGACGTGCTGACGCTGTCGGCCACTTTGGCCAATGGCAGCGCGCTGCCAAGCTGGCTCACGTTCAACGCGGCCACTGGCCTGTTCAGCGGCATACCCACCAGCACCAGTGTGGGCACGCTGAGCCTGCAAGTCACGGCCACCGACATCGCGGGGGCCAAGGTGAGCAGCAGCTTTGCACTGGCTATCGCAGCGCCGCCAGACACCACAGCACCCGCGTTGACCGGCGCCAGCCCGGCAGACAATGCGACCGTCGTGGCGGTGGGCAGCAATCTGGTACTGACGTTCAGTGAAAGCATCAAGGCCGGGACAGGTAACCTGCGCATTGTCAACGCAGCCAATGCGGCGGACACGCGCACGGTTGCCATTACCGACACAACCCAGGTGAGCTTTTCGGGCAACAGCCTGACGCTCAACCCCGCCGCCGACCTGATGGCCGGGGCCAGCTACAGCGTGCAACTGTCAGCGGGGGTGGTGCTGGACCTGGCGGGCAATGCCTATGCGGGCATCGCCAATGCCACAGACTTGAACTTTGCCACCATCGCTGGCGGGCTGATTCCGCCGCCTGGCGCGCTGGTGGGCACGCCGGGCAAAGACGTGCTGACGGCCGACAGTGCCCACACCGAGGTCTGGGGCCTGGGCGACAACGACATCATCAATGGTTTTTGGGGCAGCACGCATCTGGTGGGTGGTGCTGGCAACGACATCATCAACGCGGTGGGCGGCGCGGCCAACGTTCTGGATGGCGGTGAGGGTGACGATATATTGACGGGCGCCTGGGGTAACGACACGCTGA
>JAYVNK010000619.1:0-8333 GCA_043758475.1 Comamonadaceae bacterium
GGTCAGCACCAGGGTGCCTTGATCCTTGTTGAAGTCGACCACATTGGCGCTGGCAATCTCGCCAGGACGAACGGCGGTCAGCATCAGGGCCTTGACCCATGCAGCCAGGTTCGCGTCACAGTGTGACAGCAGGGCAGCCCGTTGCTCAGCGGTCAGGTCGCCAGTGCGCCGCTTGGTCACCTTGCTGAAAGGTGCCACAGTCTTCCATCCGGCATCAGTCGCTACCAATCGATCCTTGAGAGCGAGATTCAGCGCCGCCTTGACCTCCGCCAGATTGCGGTTAGCCGTGTTCTTGGATCGCCTAAGGTCGTCTTCGTCGCCGTCGGTGTTAAGCTGATCCTCTACCCACTTGCGCAAGTGTGATGTGCGCAATTTGTCCAGTTGAATACTGCCAAAGGACACGCCGTAAACCAGCCGCTTGAAACGGCTCTCCCCCTCAAGCGATGCCGCCTTACTGTTGTTGGAAATCTTGTGGCTAACCCATGTCTTGCAGACTTCCTCGATGGTGATTGCCTTGTGAGACACGCCCATGTCCACGGCACCGCCCCAGGCGTCAGCAGCTTTCTTTGCTTCGTCATAACCTGATAGTGTGCCCAGAGAGCGGAACTCATAGCTCTTGGTGCCTTCCTTCAGCCGCCGGGCGATCCATGTGCCTTCACCTTCGTCGGGGCACCGGTAGCCAACGGATACGCCCGTGCTCAGTCTCACGAAATAGGGATTTCGGCGCGGTTTCAGGACCGCCAATGCGGACTTGCTTTTGAGGTTGATTGCCATGTCGTTTCCCTGCAGTAGTTTGGTACGCAACTCTGTACGCAACTAATATAGGGAACATACTGGAACATGCAAGAACATGTTTACTTTAAAATCAACAACTTATGAAATATGCTGGAACGTCTTGGAGTCATATTCCTGCATTGACACTGCAGGGGTCGGAGGTTTGAAGCCTCCACCGCCCACCAGGAATGGGGCGTAAACAAAATGGACGCGGCGTGGCATGACAATACAGCCATGAGCCCCTCAATCCGCTTTTTGCCAGGCACCACGCCCTTGGTGCTGGACTCTCCGCACAGCGGGGTTGTGTACCCGGCCGACTTCAACTATTCCTGTGATCTGGCGGTCCTGCGCCAGGCCGAAGACACCCACGTCGAAAAACTGTATGACTTTGCGCCTGCGCTGGGTGTGGCGTGGGTTGAGGCGCTGTTCCCGCGCGCCTATCTGGACGCCAACCGCAACACCACCGAGATTGACGTTTCGCTGCTCGATGCGCCCTGGCCCGGCCCAGTTGAGACCGACCCGGTAGCTCTGGCCAAAGTGCGTCTCGGGAAGGGCCTGATCTGGCGCGCTACCGATGATGGCACGCCGATTTACCAGCGCACCTTGAGAGTGGCAGAGGTGCAGGCCCGCATTGCCGCCTGCTGGCACCCGTACCACAGCGCGGTGGCGCAGGCGATTGATGCGGCGCATGCGCGGCACGGCTACAGCATCCACATCAATTGCCATTCCATGCCGGCCGTGGCGTCCACCTGTGCCACCGATTTCCCCGGCGAAGTGCATGCGGATTTTGTCGTGGGCGACCGCGATGGCTCCACGGCCAGCGCACTTTTGGCACAGGAAATTTGCATTCACCTGGAGGGCCTGGGCTACAGCGTGGCGTACAACCACCCGTACAAGGGCGTCGAACTGGTGCGCCGCTACAGTGATCCTGGCCAGCACCGTCACAGCATTCAGCTGGAGATCAACCGCAAGCTGTACATGGATGAGCAGACGCTGACACTTAACGGCGGTTTTGCCGCGTTGCAGACCAGCTTGCGCTGCCTGGTGTCGCTGCTGTTGCAGACCGATCCGCGCACGCTGGCTGTGAGCGTTTTAAAACAGGCCGTCTGATGGACCAGGTCGATTGCGTCGTGATTGGGGCGGGCGTTGTGGGCCTGGCGCTAGCACGCGCACTGTCGCTGCAAGGCCGGGAGGTGATGGTGCTGGAAGCCGCTGACGCCATTGGCACGGGCACCAGCTCGCGCAACAGCGAAGTCATCCACGCAGGCATCTATTACCCGGCCGGCTCGCTCAAGGCCCGGCTGTGCGTGCAGGGCAAGGCGATGCTGTACGACTATTGCGCAGCGCGCGGCATTGGGCACCGTCGCTGCGGCAAACTGATCGTTGCCACCTCGGCGGCTGAGGTGCCGCAACTCGTCAGCATCATCGCCAAAGCTGCGGCCAATGGGGTGAACGACATGGTGCTGCTGACCCGCGACCAGGCGCGTGCCATGGAGCCACAGCTTGAATGCGTGGCAGCCATCCACTCCCCCAGCACCGGCATTGTTGACAGCCATGCGCTGATGCTCAGTTTGCAGGGTGACCTGGAGACATCTGGCGGGATTGTGGTGCTAAATACGGTTGTAGCCCTCGTGGAATATGCACAATCAGCTACTATATTAGTAGCAAAAGACGGTACCCGGCTGCAGGTCAATAGCGTTATCAACGCCGCAGGCCTGCAAGCGCCAGCGCTGGCCCGGCGGTTCCAGGGGCTCGATCCGGTCCACATCCCCGACGCTTTTTTCGCCAAAGGCAACTACTTCACGCTGGCGGGCCGCTCGCCCTTCAGCCGCTTGATCTATCCAGTGCCGCAAACGGCGGGGCTGGGCGTGCACCTCACGGTCGATCTGGGCGGGCAAGCCAAGTTTGGCCCGGACGTGCAGTGGGTCGATTCCGCCGATGATCTGGGGGTGGACCCGGCGCGTGGTGAAGCGTTTTATGCCGAAGTGCGCAAGTACTGGCCGGGCTTGCAGGATGGCGCGCTGGCACCCGGCTATGCCGGCATCCGGCCCAAAATTAACGCGCCGCATGAAGCCGCCCGCGATTTCATGATTCAGGGCCCTGCGGACCATGGCGTGGCCGGGTTGGTCAACCTGTTTGGCATCGAGTCGCCGGGACTGACAAGCTCGCTGGCAATTGCCAACTATGTCACCGATCTGCTGCTGGCAGGTTGAACTTTTCAAGTTTGAGCGCACTCACGGTTAAACTGAGTGCTCTGATTTTCGTATCGCGAGGGATTTGCGAAAATGAAACCCTGTCAACTTTCCGGTTCGTCCGGTCCCATGCACCTGCAAGGCTCGGCATTGGCCTGTCTGCTGGGTTTGGCCTTGACGGCGTCCCATGCGCTGGCGGCCACAGTTCAAGTGCAGGTGCTGGATGGCGCGGGCAAGCCGCTGGCGGATGCGGTGGCGTTTCTGGAGTCGCGTGAGGCGCGCAGCGCATCCCGGCCCGCGCAAGGTGCGGAAATGGCGCAAACGGCCAAACAGTTTGACCCCAAGGTGCTGGTGGTGCCGGTGGGCACGTCGGTGCAGTTCCCCAACCGCGACACGGTGCGCCACCACGTCTATTCCTTCTCCCCGGCCAAGCCGTTTGAGCTCAAGCTTTACGCTGGTTCTGCGGCCAACCCGGTGGTGTTTGACAAAACTGGCGTGGCCGTTTTGGGCTGCAACATCCACGACAACATGACAGCCTGGGTGGTGGTGGTTGAGACGCCTTATTACGGTCGAAGCGCTGCGCCAGGCAAGGTGGTCCTGGCCAATGTGCCAGCGGGCAGTTACAGCCTGCGGGTGTGGCACCCAGCCCTGGCCCCAGGTGCCGCTGCGCTGGAGCAGCCCCTGGTGGTGGGTGCGGGCGAGGTTGCGGCCACAGTCCGGATGACCGGATTGACGCCATGAGCGCGCGGTTGGGATGAACGTGGGTTCAGCGGACGCTGGCCCGCTTGTCGGGCGCTGGGGCCTGTCGTCACGCATCGTCGCGCTGTCACTGGCCTTGCTGCTCTTGGTGCAGGGGGCGGTGTTCAGCGTGGTGCGCATCAGCATTGAGCAAAGCGCCCGCAGCCAGATTTCGCAGGAGCTCCAGGTGGGGGAGCGCGTCTGGCGCCGCCTGCTGGACCAAAATGCGCAAAAGCTGGGGCAGGGCGCGGCGCTGCTGGCAGCCGACTTCGGTTTTCGCTCGGCTGTCAGCTCGGGCGATCTGGACACCATCCGCTCTGCGCTGGACAACCACGGCGCGCGCATCGGTGCCACGGTCACCGCACTGCTGGACACCCGGCTTGACCTGCTTGCAGTGGGCGAAAGCCAGGATTTGGCTGTGCTGACGCCCGTCTTGAAACCCATGGCAAGCCCGCTGTCGCGCAACCCGCAGGGCAGCCAGATTGCCCTGGTGGCGGGTGTGCCCTACCAGTTTGTGATGGTGCCGATGCGCGCGCCCGTGCTCATAGGCTGGGTGCTGATGGGCTTCCCCATCGGGCAGGCGCTGGCTGACGAGATGCGCGCCATGTCCGACATGCATCTGGCGCTGATCAGCCGTGCGGCGGGCGAAGCGGACCGCATTGTGGTCAGCACGTTGCCGCCCGAGGCATTGCGGACGCTGCAGACCCATAGTGGCGATGTTGGCGAGCTGGCCGTCAAGGGCGACACTCTGGTGGCGCGCAGCATCAAGCTCAATGCTGGCGCGGGCGATGTGCGTACCGTGCTGTTGCGTTCGTTTGAAGCAGTGGTGGCACCATTTCGCCAGGCGCAGGTGGCGCTGGCCTGGATCACCGCTTTGGGCATTGTGCTGTTTGGCGTGGGCAGCATGTTTGCTGCGCGCCGGGTGACCACGCCGCTGCGCGCGCTGGTGAGCGCGACCGAGCGCGTCGGGCGCGGCGAGTACGACACGCCCATGGAGCACACGGCGCGCACTGACGAGATTGGCGGCCTGGCCAAGGCGTTTGACGCGATGCGCATCAGCATTGGCGCGCAGCAGGCCGAAATACGCCAGCTGGCCTACTGGGACCGCCTGACCGGCCTGCCGAATCGCGCGCGCTTTCGCGAAGCCGTGCAGGAGGCGATTGACCGGCATGGTCCGGTGACAGACCCCACGCAAAGCCTGCTGGCGGTGGTGATGCTGGACCTGGACCGCTTCAAACATGTGAATGACGTGCTGGGCTATTCCTTTGGCGACCGCTTGCTGGGGGCGGTGGCCAAGCGCCTGGCGATGCAGGACATCCGCACCGACGACATGGTGGCGCGCCTGGGCGGTGATGAGTTTGCCGTGCTGCTGACGCAAAGCGATGCGGCCGGGGCCATTGCAGTGGCGCAGCGCATCGCCAAATCGTTTGAGGAACCGCTGGCGTTTGAAGACCAGACGGTGGACCTGAGTGCCGGCATTGGCATCGCCTGCTGGCCCACGCATGCGCAGGACGCCGACACGCTGCTCAGCCGTGCCGAGGTGGCCATGTACGCGGCCAAAAGCAAGACCACGGGCACGCAGGTTTACGACCCGGCGCTTGATTCGGGCAGCACGCAAACCCTGTCATTGCTGACCGAGCTGCGCCACGCCGTGGAGCATGGTGAACTGCGCCTGTACCTCCAACCCAAAATTGACCTGAGCCATTCTGGCGTGGTGGCTGCCGAGGCGCTGGTGCGCTGTCAGCACCCGCAGCGCGGGCTGGTGCCGCCGATGGATTTCATCCCGTTTGCCGAGCAGACCGGCTTTGTGCGCCAGCTCACTTTGTGGATGTTCGAGGAGGCGGCGCGTGCCTGGCACGTGTTGCAAAGTCCTGACCATCCACTGCGCATCTCCATCAATCTGTCCACCCGGGATTTGCTGGACCTTGAGTTTCCGCAACGCCTGGATGCGCTGTTGGCCAAGCATGATGTGCCCGCCAGTGCGTTCTGCCTGGAGATCACCGAAAGCGCCATCATGGACGACCCTTTGCGGGCGCAGGGCACGCTGCACCGCCTGCATGAACGCGGCTTCAGGCTCTCGATTGACGACTTTGGCACCGGCTATTCATCGCTGGCCTATTTGAAGAGCCTGCCCGTGGATGAGCTGAAAATTGACAAGTCTTTCGTGATGGCGATGGAGAAAGACGATGACGATGCCAAGATCGTGCGATCCACCATCGACCTGGCCCACAACCTGGGCCTGAGCGTGGTGGCCGAAGGGGTGGAAAACGCCATCGTCTACAACCGGCTCAAAGAGCTGCAATGTGATGAGGCGCAAGGCTACTTCATGGGCAAGCCCATGCCGACGGCTGACTTCAGCGTCTGGCGCACGCGCTGGCTGGACAGGCTGGTAGTCAACCGGGCTGAGTCAGGGCAGTCGATCCCGATGCCGTTGTCCTGAATTGGCGTGGCGGGGCAGGGCGACTGTTCTGGCCGAGACCTGCCTGCGAGAGATTTAGCAGCCCCCAGCTAGCTGCCGGTTATGGTTTTCACTGGGTCATTTGGGCTGTTCGCGCCCGAACGTACGGGCTTACGAGCTTACGAGCTTAAGGGCTTACGGGCGCCAGTAAAAATTTTGGCGAAATTTCTAAAATCATAGCTGCTTATGCATACTAGACGAGGGCTACAGGCAAAAATGATCATCAAAATCAGCTAATAATAGGGAGCGCAACCCAATCACGTCGCTTTAGACCCCTGTTGTAAAAGCGAACGCCCTTGGCGTGGATTTATTCCGCGTCTGACGCTTTGCAGGCGCTCACGCCTTGAGGCCGAGGCCAGCCCTGCCTTACACTTCGCCCCCATCAAAGGTGACCCAAGGCGGCGCATCACGCGTCACCCATCGGGCACCCTGCACCCCACGGAGTTGAACCATGACATTGCCGATCCAGCGCAAGGCCCGCGCATGAACGCGCACGCTTCGGCGGGCGCCCCATCCCCCGTGCTGCACGCTTTGGCCGCCGCCCCATCCCCTTTGCTGCACGCACTGGCCGCCCTGTGCGCCATCGCCCGGCTGCACCAAACGGCTGCCGACCCCGCCACCCTGGCGCACCAGTTGGGCCTGTCGCCCACGGATGCGCTGCAACCCGATGACCTGCTGCGCGCAGCCAGACACCTGGACCTCAAAGCCAAGCGCAGCCGCACCACCATTGAGCGTCTGGCGCTCACGCCCTTGCCAGCTTTGGCACTCATGCGTGGCGCGGATCACTCGATGCGCGTCGTCATCCTGGCCCAATGCGACGGCAAACGTGTGCTGTTCCAGGACTTCGGCAAATTGGGGTCAGTTGGCGAATTGGGGTCAGATCGCAATTTTTCTGCACAGCGCAGCGAAGCACCCGCAGGGTCGGCGTTCAGCCGGGAAAATTTGGGCTCTGACCCCAATTTGCCTGCGGCGATAGCCGCACCGCAAGCCGCACAGGCAATGCCTTCTGGCCCCAGCATCGAACCCATCGATGTCTTCGCCAGCCACTGGACGGGCGAGCTCATCCTCATCACCAGCCGTGCCTCGCTGGCGGGTGAGCTGGCCAAGTTCGACTTCTCCTGGTTCATCCCGGCCCTTGTCAAGTACCGCAAGCTGCTGGGCGAAGTGCTGCTGATCAGCTTCGTGCTGCAACTCTTTGGCCTGGTGAGTCCGCTGTTCTTCCAGGTTGTTATGGACAAAGTCTTGGTCCACAAAGGCCGACGTAATTGGGGTCAGAGCCCAAATTTTCTCGGCTGAACGCCGACCCTGCGGGTGCTGCGCAGAAAAATTGCGATCTGACCCCAATTACGTCCAACGCCCTGCGCGCCTACGTCTTCAGCCACACCACCAGCCGCATTGACGTCGAACTCGGCGCCAAACTGTTCCGCCATTTGGTGCAGTTGCCGCTGGCGTACTTCCAGAGCCGCCGCGTGGGCGATTCGGTGGCCCGGGTGCGCGAGTTGGAGAACATCCGCGCCTTTTTGACCGGCAATGCGCTGACCGTGCTGCTGGACGTTTTCTTCAGCACCGTCTTCATCGCCGTCATGCTGTTCTACAGCGTGCCCTTGACCCTGATCGTGCTAGTCAGCCTGCCGCTGTACTTCAGCCTGAGCCTGGCCGTGGTCCCCATTCTGCGCCGCCGCTTGGACGTAAAGTTTGCACGCGGTGCCGAAAACCAGGCCATGCTGGTGGAGACCGTCACCGCCATCCAGACCGTTAACGTTTTTGGGGTCAGAGCCCAAATTTTCTCAGCCAGAGGCTGACCCTAAGGGTGCAACGCAAAGCGTTGCAGAAAAATTGGTGTCTGACCCCAATAACGTTTGCCAAGCGCTGGGACAACCAGCTAGCCGGCTACGTCTCAGCCAGCTTCAAGACCCAGAACCTGGCCAGCGTCGCCCATGAAGGCGTCAATCTGATTGGCAAACTCGTCAACGCCGCTACCCTCTGGTATGGCGCGCACCTGGTGATGAATGGTGAACTCTCGGTGGGCCAGTTCGTGGCCTTCAACATGTTCGCCCAGCGCGTCTCCCAGCCCATCATCCTAAATTCCTCTGTTACCCGGTAGTCGGAATGAGCGATTGCGATAAATTTGACGGCATCAGCGTCGGCTGAACGTAATTGTTTGGTTTGGT
>JAYVNK010000620.1:0-2653 GCA_043758475.1 Comamonadaceae bacterium
CAATCGTCGCAATCCCCATACCGCCGCCGACGCACAGCGTAGCCATGCCATAGCGCAGCCTGCGCCGGTGCAGCTCGTCAATCAGCGTGCCCAGAATCATCGCGCCGGTAGCGCCCAGCGGGTGGCCCATGGCAATCGCGCCGCCATTCACATTGACCTTCTCGTGCGGCACTTTCATCTCTTTCATGAAGCGCATTGCCACGGCGGCAAAGGCTTCGTTGATCTCCACCAGATCCATCTGGTCCATCGTCAACCCGGCCTTGGCCAGCGCCTTGCGCGCAGCGGGCATGGGGCCGGTCAGCATGATGGTGGGGTCGGCACCGCTCAGGGCCGCAGATACGATGCGCGCACGTGGCGTGAAGCCATGCGCTTTGCCAGCTGCCTCCGAGCCAATCAGCACCGCCGCCGCGCCATCCACAATGCCCGACGAGTTGCCAGCGTGGTGCACGTGGTTGATGCGCGCCACCTGCGGGTAACGCGTCTGCGCCACCTGGTCAAACCCCATGGCCCCCATTTGCTCAAACGCAGATTTAAGTGAGGCCAAGCCCTCCATCGTGGTGTGCGGCTTGATGAATTCGTCTTCTTCCAGAATGGTCTGATCCAAAAAGTCTTTCACCGGGACGATAGAACCTTTGAAGTAGCCGTTCGCGCGCGCGGCGGTAGCGCGTTTTTGCGATTCAAGCGCGAAGGCATCCACATCGTGACGGGTAAAACCTTCCAGCGTGGCAATCAAGTCTGCGCCAATGCCTTGCGGTACAAACGCGGTTTGAGAATTGGTCTCGGGGTCCTGCGCCCAGGCCCCTCCGTCGGAGCCAATCGGCACGCGGCTCATGCTTTCCACGCCGCCAGCCACCACCAGATCTTCCCAGCCTGAGCGCACCTTTTGCGCTGCCATGTTGACGGCCTCCAGGCCCGAGGCGCAAAAGCGGTTGATCTGCACGCCCGACGCAGTGAAGTCCCAACCGGCCTTGAGCGCGGCCACCTTGGCAATCACCGAGCCCTGTTCGCCCACGGGTGACACCACGCCCATCACAATATCGTCTATTTTTGCCGTATCAAAGTCATTGCGGCGCTGCAACTCCGATAGCACGCCAGCCAGCAGGTTGACGGGCTTCACCTCATACAGGCTGCCGTCTTTTTTTCCTTTGCCGCGTGGCGTGCGGATGGCGTCGTAGACAAATGCTTCGGTCATGGGGAATCTCCAAAAAGTAGGTGAATTGCCGTATCGGGAAACGGATTTCAAAATGAGCTCCGGAAAATGATTTCTAAAACCAAGCCACGATTTAGGCCATTCCGGTCGCAGGGGCAGTATATGATTTTCACCCAGCAGATGCTCTGTAAAAATAGCATTCCCGAACCAGCCAAAACCACAGGCCCCCATGATTGACCGAACACTCTTCACCCCCGACCACGAATCCTTCCGCGACAGCTTTCGCCGCTTCATGGAGAAAGAAATCGCCCCCCACCACGCCGACTGGGAAGAGCAGGGCTACGTTGACCGCGCCGTGTGGAACAAGGCCGGGGAGAACGGCTTCTTGTGCATGACCATGCCCGAGGAATTTGGCGGCGCAGGGGCCGACAAGCTGTATTCGGTCATCCAGATGGAAGAGCTGAGCCGGGGCGGCTTCAGCGGCATTGGCTATGGCCTGCACAGCGAAATTGTGGCCCCCTACATCCTGCACTACGGCACGCCCGGGCAGAAAACCAAATACCTGCCCAAGTTTGCCAGCGGCGAGATGATCGGTGCCATTGCCATGAGTGAACCAGCAGCGGGGTCTGATTTGCAGGGCATCAAAAGCAGCGCCATCAAGCAAAGCGATGGCAGCTATTTGCTGAACGGCAGCAAAACCTTCATCACCAATGGCTGGCATGCTGACTTGGTCATCGTCGTCGCCAAGACCAACCCGGCTGCCGGTGCCAAAGGCACCAGCCTGATGCTGGTGGAGCGCGGCATGCCGGGCTTCAGCGTGGGCAAGCGGCTGAAGAAACTGGGTCTGAAGGCGCAGGACACCTCCGAGCTGTTTTTTGACAATGTGAAGCTGTCTGCGGACCACTTGCTGGGCGGTGCAGTGCAGGAAAACCGGGGCTTCATCTGCCTGATGGAACAACTGCCGTGGGAGCGCATGCAAATCGCGATTGGTGCCGTGGCCGCAGCGCAGGCCGCCATCGACTGGACGGTGGCCTACGTGAAAGACCGCAAAGTCTTCGGCCAGCCCGTGGCCAGCTTCCAAAACACAAGGTTCACCCTGGCCGAGCTGCAAACCCAAGTGCAAATCGCCCGCGTGTTCGTCGACAAATGCATTGAGCTGCTGGTGCAAGGCAAGCTGGACACCGCCACCGCCAGCATGGCCAAATACTGGTGCAGCGACCTGCAATGCAAGGTGATGGACGAATGCGTGCAGCTCTTCGGCGGCTACGGCTACATGTGGGAATACCCCATCACCCGAGCCTATGCCGATGCGCGCGTGCAGCGCATCTATGGCGGCACGAACGAGATCATGAAGGAGGTGATTACGCGGGCCATGGGGTTGGGGGGCAAGTAAGGGATGGATATTCCTTAGGGAGGCGGAAATAGTTAATATACCGTTTTTGGGTGCGCTGGCGGGATGCAGTGCAAGGCGCTCTGAGCGCCGTGTGGCGAGCCACACAAGCG
>JAYVNK010000621.1:0-23641 GCA_043758475.1 Comamonadaceae bacterium
TCTTCAAAAAAGAGCAACGGGGCGTTGAAAAAAACTTGTTCCGCTTCGGCCATTGAGACCCCGTGCTTTTCATTCTTTCGGGAGTTGCCATTGTCCCAATCAAATCCAGAAATCAGGCCAAGATCAATCATTGTCGTATATGACCATAATATACATTAAATCCTGCCACTGTATTTGCTTATGCCGCGAAAGCATGAACCATCGCCGACAATTGCCCCATGGCCATTGCAAAATACATCAAGGAAATCGGGCGCGGCAAAGACGGCGCAAGGCCGCTCTCGCGGGAGCAGGCGGCGGACCTGTTTGGCCAGGTGCTGGATGGCACGGTGACCGACCTCGAGATTGGCGGCTTTTGCCTGGCCATGCGCATCAAAGGCGAAACGCCGCACGAAATGGCGGGGTTTCTGGATGCGACGCATGCGCGGCTGAACCTTGTTCCTGCGGGCTTGGACAATGAGCGCCCCGTCATCGTCATCCCCAGCTACAACGGCGCGCGCAAACTGCCAGTGCTCACGCCGTTGCTGGCGTTGCTGCTGGCGCGTGAGGGGCTGCCGGTGCTGCTGCACGGCTCAGCCACCGAATCTACCCGCGTTCATACATCAAAAGTTCTTCTAGCCCTTGATATCCGTGCACAAGCAGCTATTAAAACAATATCAAACGGCGAAATCTCCTTTGCACCGACCGAGGTTCTGTGCGCAGGCCTGGCGCGCTTGCTGGACGTGCGCCGCGTGGTCGGCCTGCGCAACCCGGCGCACAGCGTGGTCAAGCTGATGAACCCGTGCGCGGGCAGAAGCCTGATTGTCAGCAGCTACACCCACCCGGAATACGCGATTTCTATGGCGGCCACGTTTGAGCTGATGCAAAGCAACGCCCTGCTGCTGCGCGGCACGGAAGGCGAGGCCGTGGCCGACCCGCGCCGCATGCCCCAGATGGAAGGCTTTGCAGCCGGGAGGCGCAGCGTGTTCCAGGAAGCGCAAACAGGTACGTTGCCCACGCTGCCAGACCTGCCCAAGGAGTTTGATGCAGACACCACGGCGGCATACATCCGGCGTGTGATGGCAGGCGACAGCCCCGTGCCACCCTCCATTGCGCGGCAGGTGGAACACATCTTGCGTCTGTCCAAGCAGCTATGAAAACCGAAGGCACCATGCCCATCCCAACTGACCCATGCACGCCGACCCTCCAGCGCCATGTCACTGGCAACGCGGCAAGCGCGTTCACGGTCGCGGGCAAATGCACCCTGGTCGGCGCAGGCCCTGGCGACCCTGAATTACTGACCATTAAAGCGGTCAAGGCGATTCAAGCCGCAACGGTGCTGCTGGTGGACGACCTGGTCAACGACGAGATCGTCACCGCCTATGCCTCCCCCGGCGCGCGCATCGTCTACGTGGGCAAGCGTGGTGGCTGCAAATCGACGCCGCAGGCCTTCATTGAAAAACTCATGGTGATGGCCGCCAACGAGGGCGAAAACGTGGTGCGGCTCAAGGGCGGCGACCCATTCATCTTTGGGCGGGGCGGCGAAGAAGTGGAACATCTGCGGGCGGCGGGCGTGCAGCTGGAGGTGGTCAACGGCATCACATCCGGCCTGGCCGCTGTGACCGCGCTGGGCGTGCCGCTGACGCACCGCGAACACGCGCAGGGTGTGGTGTTTGTCACCGGCCATTCCAAGCCCGGCGACAATGACAATAACGGCACTGACTGGCGGGCACTGGCCGCCACGGCCCACCGCGCCCGCCTCACATTGGTGATTTACATGGGCGTGAGTGGCGCGGCCCGCATTGAGGGCGAACTGCTGCATGGCCTGCCGGGCACCACGCCGGTGGCCATCGTCCAGAACGCCAGCCTGCCCACGCAGCGCCACGCCATGACCACGCTGGGCCAGATGCAGCGCACCATCGTGGACGCCCAACTGGCCAGCCCCTGCATCATTGTGGTAGGCGATGTGTTGCAGGGCGTAGCGCTGGCGGCTTTGGCCGAGCAGTCTGTATTGTGCGAATCACAGCGCCGAGCTGGCTAGGCCGTAGCGTCTAAAGTCCAGGCGAACGGGTGCGACAGCGCCGCTTGCAGCGCTACACTTCGGCTGCAAAACAACGGGATACGCACATGCTGGAAAAACTGAACGCCCTCACTGAGGGCCATGGCGCTTTGGGCAAAGGGCGCGGGCTGATCACCGGGGTGATCGCTCTCTCCCTGGCAATTTTGTGTTTTCTGGGTGTGCTGGCATTTCATTTCCCCGAGTACCTGACCACGCCCCAACTGCGCAAAAGCTACAACGTCGATGTGATCCGTACCATCATGTTCACCGCGATGATCATCGCGGGCGGCCTGTCACTGGTCAACCTGCTGCTGAACCGGGCGCGCTGGCTGTCGGGTTTTGCGTTTTTGCTGATCGTGCTGACAGCCTTGCTGGGCGGCCACCAAGTGCCAGTGAACGACTTTGCCGACAATACGCCTTACATTGGGCTGGACTGGTTCATTCTGGATTTGCTGGGCTCGTCGCTGATTTTCATGTTTATTGAAAAGCTGTTTGCGCTGCGCAAAGACCAGCCCATCTTCAGGCCCGAGTGGCAGACGGATTTTCACCATTTCATCGTCAACCACATGGTGGTCGGCTTTGTGCTGCTGGCCACCAACCTGGCCGTGCACAAGCTGTTTGGCTGGGCCGCCAAAGACGGTATCCAGGCCTGGGTGCGCGACCTGCCTTTCATCGCAGCGGTGCTGCTGATCGTGCTGGTGGCCGATCTGGTGCAGTACTGGACCCACCGCGCCTACCATGAGGTGCCGCTGCTATGGCGGCTGCACGCGGTGCACCACAGCGCCAAAAGCATGGACTGGATGGCCGGCTCACGCCAGCACATCATTGAGCTGCTGATCACCCGCACGCTGGTGCTGGCACCGATTTTCATCCTGGGCTTTTCCAAGGAAGTGATTGACACCTACATCGTGATCGTCGGATTTCAGGCGGTGTTCAACCATGCCAACGTGAGCGTGCGGCTGGGGCCGCTGCGCTATGTAATCGTCACGCCCAATTTCCACCACTGGCACCACAGCCAGGACCAGGAGGCGCTGGACCGCAATTACGCGGCGCACTATGCCTTCATTGACTATTTGTTTGGCACCGCAGTCAAAAGCACGCGCCTGTGGCCTGAGCGCTATGGCGTGCTGGGCGACTATGTGCCCAACGGGTTTGTGAAGCAGTTCAAGTTTCCGTTCACGTGGAAGGGTTAGTGGGCCTGCGGCATCGCCGCACACACACCACAATCGGATGACTGCATTTGACGTGGTCATCATCGGTGCAGGCGCAGCCGGGCTGTTTTGCGCCGGTGTGGCAGGACAATTGGGCCTGAAAGTGCTGGTCATCGACCACAGCGAAAAAGTAGCCGAAAAAATCCGCATCTCTGGCGGCGGGCGGGCTAATTTCACCAACCGGGATGTCAGCGCCGCCAACTTTTCAAGCAACAACCCCAACTTTTGCCGCTCGGCCCTGTCACGCTACACGCCGCGCGATTTCACCGCGCTGATGCAGCGCCACGGCATTGCGTTTCATGAAAAGCACAAGGGGCAATTGTTTTGCGACCGATCTGCTGAAGACCTGATCACCATGCTGCTGGCCGAGTGCGATGCAGGCCACGTGACCCGCTGGCAGCCGTGCAGCGTGAAATCAGTGGTCTTTTCGGGCTATAGCCCTCGTCCCGATTGCGTAAGCAGCTATGAAATTAATACTGACCGGGGTTTGATCACTGCCGGGGCTGTGGTCATCGCCACGGGTGGCCTGTCGATCCCGAAGATCGGTGCAACGGATTTTGGCTACCGCATTGCGCGGCAATTTGGCCTGGCCGTGGTGGAGCCCCGGCCCGCGCTGGTACCACTGACTTTTGATGCCACCGCTTGGGCACCGTTTGCACAGTTGGCGGGGCTGTCCTTGCCCGTGGTGATCGAAACCGGCAGCAAAAAAACCAAAGCAGCATTTGTCGAAGATTTGCTGTTCACTCACCGGGGTTTAAGCGGCCCGGCCGTGCTGCAAATATCAAGTTTTTGGGCCGATAACACGCCCATTCGCCTGAACCTGACCCCCGCCACCGACGTACCCGAGCGCCTGTCGCAAGCCAAAACAAACTCGCGCAAACTGGTCGCCAACGAACTCGCCTCCATGGTTCCGTCGCGATTGGCCGATGCCTGGGTATCGCAAGACGCCGCCTGGCAGCGCCCCGTCAACCAGGTCACCGACAAAGCGCTGGCCAGCCTGGCCGAGCGCCTGACCCGCTGGGACATCACGCCCACCGGCACTGAAGGCTATAAAAAAGCCGAAGTCACGGCCGGTGGCGTGGATACGCGGGCGCTGTCAAGCCAGACCATGGAGTCAAAACAGCCCGGTCTGTACTTCATTGGCGAGGTGGTGGACGTGACGGGCTGGCTGGGCGGTTACAACTTCCAATGGGCCTGGGCCAGCGGGTTTGCCTGCGCGCACGGTTTGGCGGCAAAACTGCTGGGGACCACCGCTCAATCTGCTGTCAACTTGCCAGCTAAGACGCTATAATCCAGGGCTTTGCTGGCAAACCCTCACTGCCTGATCAATTTAATGGTGGGGGAACACCGCAGGATTTTTGCCAGAAGATTTGATCTTCCTTCTGGCAAAACCCGCACAATTTCGGAATTTTTGACGTAAATGACCACCATCCGTGTAAAAGAAAACGAACCCTTTGACGTGGCGCTGCGCCGCTTCAAGCGCACCATTGAAAAATTGGGCCTTTTGACTGACTTGCGCGCACGCGAGTTTTACGAAAAACCCACCGCCGAGCGCAAGCGCAAGAAGGCCGCCGCCGTCAAGCGCAATTACAAGCGCATCCGCTCAATGCAATTGCCCAAGAAGTTGTTCTGATCGATTGCGTCAGACTGCCGCAAAGGCAAACAGGAGCCCGCTTGACATTGCTTAAGCGGGTTTTTTTGTTGGCGGCTTCCATCAGAGAAATGAAACCATGACACTCAAAGACAAAATCACCGACGACATGAAAACCGCCATGCGCGCCAAAGACAGCGAGCGGCTGAACACCATCCGCCTGCTGCTGGCGGCCATCAAGCAGCGGGAAGTGGATGAGCGCATCGTGCTGGACGATGTGGCCGTGATCGCCATCGTTGACAAGCAGATCAAGCAGCGCAAGGACTCGATCGCCGCCTTCACCCAGGCCAAGCGCATGGACCTGGCGGACAAGGAATCGGCCGAGCTCAAAGTGATGGAAGGCTACCTGCCCGCGCGCATGAGTGCTGACGAAGTGGCGGCAGCTGTCAAGGGCATAGTGGCTAGTCTGAGCGCTGAATTGGGCCGTCCGGCAGCCTCGGCTGACATGGGCAAGGTCATGGGTGCTGTCAAGGCCCAACTGGCGGGCAAGGCCGACATGGCGCAAGTGTCAGCCGCCGTGAAAGCCGCTCTGGCAGGCTGATTCAGCTTCCCGCCACCTTCATCTTGTCCAGCAGGATCGAACCGACAGTTTTAGCCCCGTAGGTGTAGGTGTCCGCCCCCACCGCCTGAATGCCCTTAAGCATGTTTTTCATGTTGCCGGCGATGGTGATCTCCTGCACCGGGAAGGCGATGCGGCCGCGCTCGACCCAGAAACCACTGGCGCCGCGTGAGTAGTCGCCGGTGACGTAGTTCACGCCGCTGCCCATCAGCTCGGTCACAAACAGGCCCGTGCCCAGTTTGCGCAGCATGGCGTCCAGGTCGTCGTGCGCGCGCGTTTGGCGTGAAGTCAAAACCAGGTTGTGGGAGCCCCCCGCATTGCCGGTGGTTTTCATGCCCAGCTTGCGCGCCGAGTAGCTGCCCAGAAAATAGCCCTGCACACGGCCAGCCTGCACCACTTGGCGCGCCTTCACGCGTACGCCCTCTTCGTCAAAAGGAGAGCTGCCTTTGCCACCAATGACAAACGGGTCTTCCATCACGTCAATGTGCTTGGGCAGCACCTGCTTGCCCAGCGAATCGAGCAGAAACGAGCTTTTGCGATACAGCGCGCCGCCGCTGATCGCCTGCACGAAAGAGCCCAACAGCCCAGCAGCCAATGGCGACTCAAACAGCACCGGGCACTGCGTGGTGGCAATCTTGCGTGATTTGAGGCGGCTTAACGCACGCTGGGCGGCATAGCGGCCAATGACCTCGGGCGAAGCCAGCGCGTTGGCGTTGCGCTCCGAGCTGTACCAGGCATCGCGCTGCATGTCGCCATTTTTCCCGGGGCTGGAAGCGATGGGCGACACCGACATGGATTGCCGCGAGCTGGCATAGCCCCCGCGAAACCCGTTGGTGTGGGCGCTGAAAAAATGCGACTGCTGGGCCGACACGCCCGCGCCTTCGCTGTTGGTTATGCGCTTGCTTGTGGCCAGGGCCGCGGCCTCGCAGCGCAGCGCGAGTTGGGCGGCCTGCTCGCTGGTCACGCTCCACGGGTGAAACAGGTCCAGGTCGGTGCGCTGCTCGGCTTGGGGCACGATGTCTGCTGTGTCGGGCAAGGCGGCAAACGGGTCTTCGGCCGTGAAGCGGGCAATGTCATAGGCGGCCTGCACTGTCTGTTCGATGGCTTGTCTGGAGAAGTCGGATGTGCTGGCATTGCCGCGCCGCTGGCCCAAGTACACCGTGACGCCCAGCGACTTGTCGCGGTTGCGTTCCACGTTTTCCAGCTCGCCCTTGCGCACCGACACGCTCAGTCCGCAGCCCTCGGACGCTTCGGCACCGGCATCGGTTGCGCCGAGTTTTTTGGCGTGCGCCAGCGCAGTGTCAACCAGTTCTTCAAAATAAGGGCGGCTGTAGCTGAAACCGCGCTCGGGGGTTGATTTGCCTGAATGGGACTGGGTGGAAGATGTGGGGGATGAAGGTGTAGATTGCGTCATATCGGACGGTATGATACTTGGCTGTAGTTTTTACGCTGATGGGCGCTTCAAGAAATCCAACCAATGTCCAGAAAACCCACCAAAGGCTACTTCGTCAAAGGCAAATTCGTCGCTGAAGGCAGCGAGCTGGACATTGAGCTGAAAAAAGAGCTCAAAGGCACTGACGCCATGAGCCGCACCGACGAGAAAAAGGAAAGCCTGGCCCTGCAAAAACTCGGCGAAGACCTGCTCACCCTGCGGCCGGATTTCATGGCACGGCTGGATTTGAGCGAAAAGCTCAAAGACGCCGTAGTCGAGGCCAAGCGCATCACCAATTTTGAAGGCAAGCGCCGCCAGATGCAATTCATTGGCAAGCAAATGCGCCTGCTTGAAGAAGCTCAAGTCGAAGCGATCAAAAGCATCTTGACCGAGCAGCACAGCGGCTCTGCGTCCGAAACGCTGGCCTTGCATCTGGCCCAGACCTGGCGCGACCGCCTGATTGCGGAAGACGACGCGTTTGGCGACTGGGTACTGCAATTTCCGCAATCAGACTCGCAGCAACTGCGCGCGTTGATCCGACAGGCCCGCAAAGACGCCAAGCCAGAAAAGCCCGGCGCAGCCATTCGCCATGGCCGTGCCTACCGCGATATTTTTCAGATGGTGCGAGGAGCCCTGTCGCCCGAGAATGCGGCGGCGGATGATGCCACTGACGATGCAAACTACAAGCCTTGAATGTTTTTTTGATTCGACCCATGACCTCAGCGCCCGCATCCCAGCCTTCTGCTGCAACTGGCATTTCGACCGGGTTCGATCCCGTCCGGATCGGCATCATTTCCGTGAGCGACCGCGCCTCAAGCGGCGTTTACGAAGACAAAGGCTTGCCTGCACTCAAAGACTGGCTGACACGTGCGCTGAAAAACCCGATTGAGTTTGTGGCGCGTTTGATTCCCGATGAGCAAGTCCTCATCAGCCAGGCATTGATTGAGCTCACCGATTTCAAGTGCGCCCTGGTGTTGACGACGGGTGGCACCGGCCCCGCGCTACGCGATGTGACCCCCGAGGCCACACTGGCCGTGGCGCACAAGGAGATGCCCGGTTTTGGCGAGCAGATGCGCCAGATCAGTCTGAAGTTTGTGCCCACCGCCATCCTGTCGCGCCAATGCGCCGTGATTCGCGACCAGACGCTGATCATCAACCTGCCCGGCCAGCCGAAATCGATTCAGGAGACGCTGGAAGGCGTGCGTGATGCGTCGGGCCAGGCCATCATGCCCGGCATCTTCGCCGCCGTGCCTTACTGCGTGGATTTGATTGGTGGGCCGTATATGGAAACACATGACGCGGTCTGCAAGGCGTTCCGGCCCAAGTCCGCGATTCGCCAGCCCGTTGCGTGACGAGTTGAACTGCATGCCAATTTGGCGCTGATGACGCAGCCCGCCACCATCCGCCCAATCCACCCTGACGACCTCAACGATTGGCTGCCGCTGTTTGATGGCTACAACGCCTTCTACAGCCGCGAAGGCCCAACGGCTCTTGCATCGTCCATCAAACAAACCACGTGGGAAAGGTTCTTCGACCCAAACGAGCCGGTGTTCGCACTCGTGGCCGAGCGCGATGGCAAGCTGGTGGGCCTGGTGCACTACCTGTGGCACCGCAGCACCACGCGCACTGAACCTGTCTGCTATCTGCAAGACCTGTTTACCGACGCCACCCAGCGGGGCTCTGGCGTTGGCAGGGCGCTGATCCTGCGGGTGTACGAGGAAGCCGCCAAGGCCGTTGTCAAGCGGGTCTACTGGCAAACGCATGAGACCAATGCAGCGGGCCGACTGCTGTATGACAAGGTGGCCAAGCATATGGGGGCTATCGTGTATTCGCACGACTTGTGAAATCCGGGGATCCGAGTGACAGGTCTGTCGCTGGCCCGACCCACCACGGGCACTCAAAGCAGCATCAAATTGCTGCTGCCCGCGCCGATGACCGTGCTCAACGCAACGCGGTGGTCCAGGCTCACGAGGCAACCCCTGTTTGCCACAGCAAGGGCGAGCAGGTAAACATCCGTGATCTGGTTGTGCCCAAGGACGCGCGACCAATTGATTCGGCTTTCGGTGCGAAGCGACAGGCTGTCCGGCCAGAACTCGTGGTCCATGTCGGTGCAAATTTGTTGCAGTTTTCGCTGCACCGGCTCAAACCCGGCAGGCCCTAATTTGCTGTAACCCGGCAAATTGAGAATGCGGATGACGCCGTTTTCCACCAATGGACAGGTCGCGATTTTTACCCTGCGCCGTTCCATGAATGCCAATGCCTGGGCATGGTGAACATGCGCTTCATCCAGCAGCGCAACCCAAACGTTCACATCAAGCAAATGACGCAAAGCTCAAATGCCTTCCTGGTCCATCAAATCACGCACATGCTCTGTGGTGATGAGTTCGTCGCGCGCAGGCAGCAGGGCAAATTTGCTTTTGGGTGCAGCCGCTGGCAGGCGAGGCGAGTTTTGAGCGCGGATGCCGTCCCGGGCGAGGCGGGAAATCATTTGTCCCACAGTGATGTGTTCACGCTGTGCGCGCACGCGCGCGAATGCAAAAACGTCGTCATCTAAAGCCAGGGTTGTACGCATGAGAGAAGTTTAACATCAAAACATCAAAATCGCATCACCGGCTTGTTGTTGACGTGCTGCTGCTTACTTCCCCATCATCTGCGTCAGCTTCTCCGCCTCAAAGCACTCCGTTTTGGCCGCATCACCCGGCACGCAATCACCTGAACGCGCATTGCTGGAGAGTTTTTCAATCGCCTGCCACAGCAGCGCGATTTGATGATCCTGGCTTGAGGCGGTATCGATCAGGGTTTTCATGGCTTCGTTGATCGGATCTACATCGGGCGTGACGCCGTAGGCGGAAAACGGTGCTGCCATGGCAGCGTCGCCGCTACTTTCGGCCGTGGGGGCCAGGATGATGCGCGCAGGAATGCCCACGGCGGTGGCACCGGCGGGCACCGGTTTGATGACCACCGCGTTGGCGCCGATTTTGGCGTTGTCGCCCACGGTAAAGCCGCCCAGCACTTTGGCACCGGCGCTCACCACCACGTTTTTGCCCAGCGTGGGGTGGCGCTTGGTGCCTTTGTAGAGGGACGTGCCACCCAAGCTGACGCCCTGGTAAATGGTGCATCCGTCGCCGATCTCGGCGGTCTCGCCCACCACCACGCCCATGGCATGGTCGAAGAAAACGCGCTGGCCTACGACGGCGCCAGGATGGATTTCAATGCCCGTGGCGAAGCGCCCGATGTGCGACACAAAACGCCCCAGCCACTTGAACCCGTTGTTCCAGCACCAGTGCGCGCGGCGGTGCAGCACCAGCGCGTGCAGCCCTGGGTAACACGTCAGCACCTCCCAGGTGCTGCGCGCAGCCGGGTCGCGGTCCAGAATGGTTTGAATGTCGGAGCGAAGGCGTGAAAACATGTTGAAAAACAGAGCAGGCGGGCTGCGAGTCTAGCCCTTTGTGCGTTCGACCAGTGCCAGCGTGGCCTTGGCAACACCTCTGAGGATATGGATTTCTTCCTGCGTGACGTCAGCGCGGTTGAAAAGCTGGTTCAGGCGCGGCATCAGCTTCTTGGGCGCGGCGGGGTCAAGATAGCCGATGGCTACCAATGACTGCTCAAGGTGCGCCAGCATGCCGGCCACTTGCTGCGCATCTGCCAGGTTGCCGCCGGTCACGCCGTCAGCTGCCGGGGCAGCTGCAGCAAACCCGCCCAGCGCCAGGCGCCATTCATACGCAATCACCTGTAGCGCAGCAGCAATGTTGAGCGAGCCAAACTGCGGGTTGCTGGGGATGCTCAGGCACACGTGGCAGCGGTACACGTCTTCGTTGCGCATGCCGAAGCGTTCGGAGCCGAAGAGAAAGGCGATGCCTTCAGGCGACGGCAATGCGCAGACCTCGGGCAGCGCTGGGGGCGTTTCAATGGCCGCTACAGGTCCTGCACCGCTATTTTGATCGACTATAGACGCATTTTCGGCCTCTAGCCCTCGTCCACAATGCGTAAGTAGCTCTTTATTTTGTAGCAACGTTTCTAAGTGCCCGCGCGGCGCAGCGGTGGGCGGGCCAAAGTCGCGCGGCGTCATCGCCGTGGCGCACAAGTGCGTCATGCCCTCCAGCGCCTCGTCCAGCGTCTGCACAATCCGCGCCTTGTCCAGCACGTCCAGCGCGCCACTGGCCCGCTGAATGGTCTCCTCACGGCGCAGCACATTGGCCCAGCGTGGGGCGACCAGCACCAGGTCGTCAAACCCCATGACTTTCATGGCGCGCGCCGCCGCACCCACGTTGCCGGCGTGGCTGGGGTTGATCAGGATGAAACGCGTGGTGAAGTGAGCGTGAAGTGCCGGTTGCATGGCGTGAAGTGAGGGGCAGGTAAAATCAGGCGATTGTCGCTGCCTGCATCGATTGATGCTTAGGTGCCCTGGGTCTTTTGCACCCATGGGGCTTCTAGAAATTCAATTCCCGGGATGCAGGGCCAGCAGGCTGCTGAAATACCTTCCGTGGGTGCGCAGGCATGCAGATCGGACACAGGGCAAGGCGGATTTCGATGCGAATAGCACCGCTATTCGTGAGAGATTCAACGCCGCCATGGGTTCGAGGCTGCGTGCCTGCGCGCCGCGAGAGGTATTTATGCAGCCTGCTACGCGCACGGAGCGCAGGACACCGGAATGCACTTCGGTGCATGAGCAAAGATTGGATATTCTGCGAGCACCGCCGAACGCTTCGTGTTCTCTAACGATCAGTACAGCCGTGCGCCCAAAAATTGGATTTATAGACGCCCCATATGCCCTCTCCAAACCTGCACCCCATGATCAACGTGGCCATCAAGGCCGCCCGTGAAGCCGGAAAAATCATCAACCGCGCGGCGCTGGATGTTGAATCGGTCCGCGTCTCGCAAAAGCAGGTCAACGATTTTGTGACCGAGGTGGACCAGGCGTCCGAGCAGATCATTATCGAGACGCTGCTCACCGCCTACCCCGGCCACGGCATTCTGGCCGAAGAATCGGGCCAGGAACACGGGGCCAAACACTCGGAGTTCATCTGGATCATCGACCCGCTGGACGGCACCACCAACTTCATCCACGGCTTTCCGGTGTACTGCGTCAGCATTGCGCTGGCGGTCAAGGGCAAGGTTGAGCAGGCGGTCATTTACGACCCCACCCGCAATGACCTGTTCACCGCCACCAAGGGCCGCGGCGCCTACATGAACGACCGGCGGCTGCGCGTGTCCAAACGCATCCGCATCCAGGACTGCCTGATTGCCACCGGCTTTCCGTTTCGCCCGGGCGACGACTACAAAACCTATCTGTCGATGATGAGCGACGTGATGCAGCGCTGCGCTGGCCTGCGCCGCCCCGGCTCGGCCGCGCTGGACCTTGCCTATGTGGCGGCCGGCTTTACCGATGGCCTGTTTGAGACCGGCCTGTCGCCGTGGGATGTTGCTGCGGGCTCCCTGCTGGTCACCGAGGCGGGCGGCCTGGTGGGCAATTTCACCGGCGAGGCCGAGTTTTTACATCAAAAAGAATGCCTGGCCGCCAGCCCGAAAATCTATGCGCAGATGGTGTCGTTGCTATCCAAGTACAGCAAGTTTGCCAGTGCCAGCGACAAGGCGTCGGTGCCGCAGGCCTGAATCGGCAACTAATCGGCAAATATCCGGCGAATTTTCAGCGATTGTTCACGTGCTGCGTGGCCGCCGTAGCGCGAGAGAAATGCGCGCTGCTGTCGGCCCTGAGCCGAAACTGGAACAGCATCACTGGGACGCGACGGGTCGGTTGCCGGATTAAATCAAGCTGTGATGCAGGCCGATGCAGTCATGATTGCCGGTAGCGCCGCCGATCATCCATAGATGCCCGGTCCGCTTCCCGTATTGCGTCAGGGACAATAATCTCCCGACATTAGCGAGTTTTTCAAAATGGCCGACAAAGCCGAGCAACACACCCCCATGATGCAGCAGTACCTGGGCCTCAAAGCCGGGTACCCTGATACTCTGTTGCTGTACCGCATGGGGGATTTTTACGAGCTGTTTTATGCCGATGCGGAAAAAGCCGCGAGACTGCTCGACATCACGCTAACGCGCCGGGGCCAGTCGGCAGGGCAGCCGGTGGTGATGGCAGGCGTGCCGTTTCATTCCGTTGAGGGCTACCTGGCCAAACTCATCAAGCTGGGTGAGTCGGTGGCCGTGTGCGAGCAGGTGGGCCAGGTGAATGGAAAAGGACCAGTAGAACGCAAGGTGGTGCGCGTCGTCACCCCCGGCACACTGACCGACAGTGAATTGCTCAGCGACAAATCAGAATCGCTGTTGCTGGCCGTGCACCAGGGGCCGCGCAACACCTGCGGGCTGGCCTGGCTGGCCGTGACGCAAGGCGTGGTGAACCTGGCCCAATGCCCGGCAGATGAGGTGGCCGAATGGGTGGCCCGCATTGGCCCGAGCGAGCTGATTCACAGTGCCGGTGTGAGCGCGGGTTTTGAGGCAAAACTCAAGGGCCTGCGTTACGCCCCCGGCGGCTCAACGGCCCTGTCGCTCAGCACCCGCCCCGAATGGCAATTTGAGCCCGCGCTAGGCCAGCGCCAGTTGCTGGAGACGCTGAAAGTCGCCAGCCTGGCCGCCTGGAACGCGCAAGACCTGCCTCTGGCGCATGCCGCTGCGGGCGCCCTGCTGGGCTATGCCGAGCACACCCAGGGCCGGGCTTTGAGCCACGTGCACAGCCTGCGCGTGCAACGCGATGACGAGCTGATCAACCTGCCACAAACCACGCGGCGCAATCTGGAACTTGTGCAGACCTTGCGCGGTGAAGATTCGCCCACACTGTTTTCGCTGCTGGATACCTGCATGACGGGCATGGGCAGCCGCCTGCTGAAAAACTGGCTGTTGCAGCCCGAGCGCAACCGCGCCAGCGCGCAGCAACGGCTGGAAGGCATCACGGCCCTGCGGGGCGGTGAAACGCACACTTCGCCGAATGGTGAAACGCACACTTCGCGTGCGGGCACCTGGAAAACACTGCGCGAGCAGCTCAAGGGCAGTACCGACGTTGAGCGCATCACCGCGCGCATTGCGCTGCGCCAGGTGCGCCCGCGTGAGTTGGTGGCCTTGCAGATAACACTACAAAAAACAGAGCTTCTCATGCAGTATGTACAAGGGCTAGAGGGCTATTTGACCAGTATTTCGGAAGATTTGACGCCACCAGACGGCTGCGCAGCCCTGCTGGCGCGCGCAGTGATGGAAGAGCCCGCTGCACTCATCCCCGACGGCGGAGTGATCGCGTCCGGCCTGGACGCCGACCTGGACGAACTGCGCGCCATCCAGACCAACTGCGATGACTTTTTGCTGGCCCTGGAAGTGCGCGAAAAAGCCCGCACCGGCATTGCCAACCTGCGCGTGCAGTACAACAAGGTGCATGGCTTCTACATCGAGGTCACGCAGGGCCAGATCGACAAAGTACCCGACGACTACCGACGCCGCCAGACGCTCAAAAACGCCGAGCGCTTCATCACGCCCGAGCTCAAGGCGTTTGAAGACAAGGCGTTGAGCGCGCAAGAGCGTGCCTTGACTAGGGAAAAATGGCTGTACGAGCAGTTGCTGGACCAGCTGCAAGCCTTCGTGCCCGCCCTCACCCGCGTGGCGCGCGCCCTGGCCACGCTGGACGCGCTGTGCGCGCTGGCTGAGCGGTCCCTGACGCTGGACTGGTGCGCGCCGCAGTTTGTGCGTGAGCCGTGCATCGACATCACCGCCGGCCGCCACCCTGTCGTGCAGATGCGGCTGAACGAGACGCGGGGGCTGGGCGGCCCGGCCAGCAGCGGCAACTTCATTGCCAATGACACGCGCTTGGGCGCAAAGCAGCGCATGCAGATCATTACCGGCCCCAACATGGGCGGCAAATCGACCTACATGCGCCAGATTGCCGTGATTGTGCTGTTGGCCAGCATGGGCAGTTACGTGCCGGCCAGCGCCTGCCGCCTGGGGCCGATTGACGCCATCCACACCCGCATTGGCGCAGCAGACGACCTGGCCAACGCGCAATCCACCTTCATGCTGGAAATGCTGGAAGCCGCACAGATTCTGCACACCGCCACGCCCAACTCGCTGGTGTTGATGGACGAAATTGGCCGCGGCACGTCCACCTTTGACGGCCTGGCCCTGGCCGGTGCCATTGCCGCGCAACTGCATGACAAGACTCAGGCATTCACGCTGTTTGCCACCCATTATTTTGAGCTGACTGAATTCCCGGCCAAACACCACGCCGCCGTCAACGTGCACGTGAGCGCGGCAGAGTCGGGCCAGGACATTGTTTTCCTGCACGAAATCCAGGGCGGCCCGGCCAGCAAGAGCTACGGCATCCAGGTGGCGCGCCTGGCCGGCATGCCAGCGGCCGTGGTCAACCACGCACGCCAAGCACTGAGCGCGCTGGAAGCCAATGCGCAGGATGCCAAATCCCAGGTGGATCTGTTTGCCGCGCCGCCTGCTTCGGAAACTACAGCACCCAGCGCCGTAGAAAAGGCACTTGCAGCCATCAATCCTGACGTTTTGAGCCCGCGTGATGCGCTTGAGGCTTTGTACCAATTGAAGAAGCTCGGTGCGGCAACGTAGGTCGGCACGCAGTTAAAACTCTGCTCTGCCCCCTATTGTTGCAGGCCAACCTCAAATTCTTCCGCCGCCAGCATCGGGATTCGAAACTATTCGCAACTGCGATTGACATTCTCCTTTTCATGCCGCATGATGGCATGAATTATTAATACGGTGTTTCCATGCTTAAAGAAGTAGGTGCCAGTGGCCAGATATCGCTGGGAAAAAAGTACGCTGGGCAGCTATTTGACGTGGCGGCGCAACCCGATGGCAGCATCACCATGAATCCGGTCAAAGTTGTGCCTGCTACGTTAACCACCCGTGAGTGGGCCGATGCCAATGCCGCGAGCATCGATCAATACAACGCGTGGGCGGCTCAACGCGAACCCTACTCGCAGCGCGTGCGACGCTGGCGTGAAACTGAAAAGGGCAAGAAAAATGGCGGCAGCGTTTGAGCCATGGCACGGTTCGACGTTTATACCAACCCCATCGCAGCAGACCGGGCAGACTTCCCTTTCATCCTTGAAATCCAGAGCAATCTGCTAGACAGGTTTGCCGAACGTGTCTGCGTGCCGCTGGCAAAGCTTGGTGCATTTCCAGGGATGACGCAGCGGTTTAACCCCGCTATTGCCGTGTCAGGCGAAACGTTTTTCATGCACCCCTTGGGCATTGGCGTTTTCCTGGTGCAAGAGTTACGACGACCTGTGACCAATGCTCAGGCCAACGCGCTGGAAATAGACACTGCCCTGGACATGTTGCTAAGAGGCTATTGACCGCATGACCCCCCAGCAATTCATCGCCAAATGGGGCCCCGGCGGCCCCGCATTTGATCTCAATGAAAGACAGGGCGCGCAGGCGCACTTCATGGATTTGTGCGAGCTCTTGGGCGTGCCCACACCCGGAAGCCTGGTGGGTAACGCCAGCGACTACATTTTTGAGCAGGACACCCTGGTGCTGGGCGAGGCCCGGGGCTATGCCGACGTGTTTTACCGCGATCACTTTGCCTGGGAAAACAAGGCCCCGGGCAAGAACCTGGATGCAGCGCTGAAGCAACTTTTGACCTACAGCCTGGCCCTGTCCAACCCGCCGCTGCTGGTGGTGTGCGACCGCCTCACCCTCCGCATCCACACCCAGTTCAACGGCCATCCGTCCGAGACGCATACAGTGCTGCTGCACGAGTTGGCTCAACCTGAAAAGCTGGCGCTGCTGCGCCGCATCTGGCTCGATACCGAGAGCTTTCGCCCCAAAAAGACCAGCCGCGACATCACCGAAGCCGCCGCCAAAAGCTTTGCCACACTGGCTGACGGCCTGCGCAAGCGCGGCCCCGGCACCAACGACCATGCCGACGAGGTAGCGCACTTCCTCACGCAGTGCCTGTTCTGCTTTTTCGCCGAGGACGTGGGCCTGCTGCCCGGCCGCATGTTTGAAGGGCTGGTGAAGAACAAGGCACTCACCAGCGACCGGCTGGTCACCGGCCTCGACAACCTGTTCACCGTGATGCGCGACGGCGGCCTGTATGGCAACGACGAGATTCCGTGGTTCAACGGCGGCCTGTTCAAGCACATCAAAGTGCCCACGCTCACCATTCTGGACATGACCGAGCTGCGCAACGCCGCCGCGCTGAACTGGTCGGCCATCGACGTGTCCATCTTCGGCACCCTGTTTGAGCGCGGGCTGGACCCCGCCAAACGCAGCCAGCTCGGCGCGCACTACACCGACCCCGCCACCATCATGCGCATTGTGGAGCCCGTGCTGATTCGCCATTTACTACAAAAATGGGAGCTGGTTAAGCACACTATACAAGGGCTACTGGCCAAAAGTATCAAAAAAGATGACGCCAGATACAAAGCCGCCAAGGCAGAGTTTGTCCTGTGGCTGGAAGACCTCAAAAACTACCGCGTGCTGGACCCCGCCTGTGGCAGCGGAAACTTTTTGTTCATGGGTTTGAAGGCGCTCAAGGACGTGGAGCACAAAAGCCATCTGGACGCTGCCCGGCTGGGGCTGGACCGGCAGGCCGATCTGGTCACCGGGCCACACAACGTGCTGGGCATTGAGTTGAATGAATACGCCGCCGAGCTGGCTCGCGTCACCGTGTGGATTGGCGAGTTGCAGTGGCGCATGGCCCATGGTTATGAGTTCAAGACGAACCCCGTTTTGGAGCCGCTGGATCACATTGAGTGCCGGGATGCGTTGTTGACCTGGCCTGGCCCGTCTTCCGGCCACACCGGGCAAACTTCCTTTCGTCCTGGGCTTGTTGAAGGGGTGGGCGCAACCCCCGGCGCGCGGGCGGGGCAGAGGCCCGGCGCACAGCATCCTGCGGACGCTTTGATCGTGCGCCAGACCTCTGCCCCACCCACACCCCTCAGCGATCGCCGTGGGGGTTCAGCCTCCGTTCGGGCTGAGCCTGTCGAAGCCTCGTGGCCCCGCGCCAGCGTGGTGATTGGGAATCCGCCGTTTTTGGGGGGGAGCAAAAAGCGCGGCGAGCTGGGTGACGCATATTTTGAGGCGCTTGCTCGCGTTTTCAAGGATCGGGTTCCCGCCGGTGCCGACCTGGTCTGCTATTGGTTTGACAAGGCCCGCGAGCAAATCAAGCACGCTGGGTTAGGCGCGGCGGGATTGGTCGCCACTCAGTCCATTCGTGCGGGAAGCAATCGACAGGTATTGGACGCCGTTGTGCGGGAAACACGGATTTTCGACGCGTGGGCGGACGAGGCGTGGATAAACGACGGTGCAGCGGTTCGCGTGTCATTGATCAGTTTTGGCTGGGGCGACTGCTGCTTTCTGGATGGCCAGCGCGTAGAAAAAGTCACTGCAGAACTTGGCAGCGGTGCAGCGTTTGACATGACAACCGCGAGGCCACTGGTTGAGAACCTCAACGTCAGTTTTGAAGGAACCAAGAAATACGGTGAGTTCGACATTCCGGGCCAACTGGCTAGACGCTGGCTGCGTCTGCCAAATCCTCACGGCCTGCCCAACTCCAATGTCGTCAAGCCGTGGCGCAACGGTCAGGACCTGTCAAGGCGGCCTTCAGATACGTGGATCATTGATTTCGGCTCCACAATGGAGATCGGCACGGCAGCGTTGTATGAAGCACCGTTCGCCCATGTTGAATTCTTTGTAAAACCCGAGCGTTTGAAAGCTCAATTACCCGATAAGTGGTGGATGCATGAACGATCCCGAGCAGCCATGCGAGGCGCTGTCAAAGCCTTGCCCCGCTACATCGCTACCGTCCGCGTTTCCAAACATCGTTACTTTGTCTTTCTTGATACTGCAGTATTGCCAGACACGCGCCTGAACGCCATCGCCCGTGCCGACGACACAACATTCGGTATCCTCAGTTCCCGCATTCACGAAGTCTGGTCTCTGGCACAAGCCTCGATGCACGGCGTCGGTAATGATCCTACGTACAACGCCAAATCCTGCTTCGAAACCTTCCCCTTCCCAGCAGGCCTCACGCCCGCCGACACCGCGCACCAGCACACCGAGACTGTGGAAGGCGGTGCGGTCATTCCAGCCGATATGTCAGAGCAAAATAGCCCTATAGCCCCCGTGAAATATGCACATGCAGATATAAATACAGTAGCACACAGTGCATCCAGGCCAGTACAGCCCCAACCCGGCAAGGCGGGTGCGGGGCGCAGGTCAGGGGCGGCCTCGAACAGCGCAGCGCATCGGCCCCCGGCATCCGCCCCGCACTCGCCGGTTCCAGAAACCACCGCCTCAAAAGCTCAGGCCATCCAGATAGCCATCGCCGCCAAGCGCCTGAACGACCTGCGTGAAAACTGGCTGAATCCGCAAGAGTGGACCGAGCGAGTCCCTGAAGTCACGCCGCTGGGCATGGATAAAAGCCCCTACCCTGACCGCATCGTGGCCAAACCCAGCTACGAAAAAGACCTGGCCGGGCGCACGCTCACCAAGCTCTACAACCAGCGCCTCGCGTGGCTGGACGCCGCTCACAACCACCTGGACTCAGCCGCCGCCGCCGCCTACGGCTGGGCCGACTACACACCCCAGATGACGGATCACGAGATTTTGAAGCGCCTGCTGGCGCTGAATCTGCAGCGGGCCTGCGCCGGGCCAGCGAGCAAGCGACACTAAAAAATAGTATCATCGCGCGTGCAGCGTAAACACCAAAGAACACTGGAACTCATCTTTTCGCGTCCAGTGCCCGGAGGTATCAAATGGCGTGAGATTGAGGCTTTATTGACAGCGCTTGGCGCCAACATTACCGAGCGCGAAGGCTCGCGGGTAGGCGTCAAGCTGTTTGCGGATCGCAGGGTGTTCCACCGTCCGCACCCGTCGCCGGATACGGACAAGGCCGCAGTGGAGAGTGTGCGTAAATGGCTTGAGGCGAACGGAGTGAGACCATGAAAAATGTGATGGAAATTAATGGTTATAAGGCTTTGATTGCGTTCGACCCGGACACGAACCTTTTTCGGGGTGAATTCATTGACCTGAATGGCGGTGCCGATTTTTATGCTGCTGACGTGAAATCCCTGCAACGCGAAGGCAAGATTTCACTCAAGGTCTTTCTCGATATGTGCCGGGAAGACGGTGTTGATCCGCATAAAAACTACTCGGGCAAACTGATGGTGCGTCTGCCTGTCGAACTTCATCAGAGGGCGGCTGCAAGCGCGGCGTCCACAGGGAAGAGTCTGAATTCCTGGCTGGCTGATGTAGTAGACCAAGCCTCGGCTTAACTTGTGATTAAGCTCCAGATGATTCGTGGTTTTGACACGATCTCTTCCAATTTTTTTATTTGTGACCCTTACCCATGACCTACTGCGTCGCCATCAAACTCAACGCCGGACTGGTTTTCCTGTCCGATTCCCGCACCAACGCGGGGCTGGACCAGATCAACAGCTTTCGCAAGATGATCGTCTATGAGAAGCCGGACGACCGCTTCATGGTGCTGCTGTCGGCGGGCAACCTGAGCATCTCGCAATCGGTGCGGGAGATTTTGCAGAATGAGCAGCTCAAGGAAAGCCCGAACACCGGTTACAACAGCGAGCCCATCACCATCTGGAACGCCAAAAGCATGTTTGATGCGGCGCGCGTGCTGGGCTCGGCGATTCGCCACGTACATGACCGTGATGGGGAATCGCTACAGCAATCGGGCGTTGAGTTCAACGTGTCGCTGATATTTGGCGGCCAGATCAGGGGCGAAAGCATGCGCCTGTTTCAGGTGTACTCGGCCGGCAACTTCATTGAGGCCACGTTGGAAACACCATTCTTCCAGTTGGGCGAATCCAAATACGGCAAACCGGTGCTGGACCGCGTCATCACGCCCGAGACGCCACTGGACGAGGCTGCCAAATGCGCGCTGGTGTCGATGGATTCAACGCTCAAATCCAACCTGTCGGTCGGCCTGCCACTGGACCTGGTGGTGTACGAGGCCAACCGGTTTGAGACCGACAAAGTGGTCTGCATTGACGAGAACAACCCCTACTTCAAGATGATGCACAACAGCTGGGGGCAGAAGCTGCGCGAGGTGTTTGACAGCATTGAAGACCCGATGTGGAAAGGCGAGCAGACCAATGTGCCGCTGATGGTCGAGGGCGGCCGCGCCAAGCCGCTCAAGAAAATCCGCACGCCGGACGAAAGGTTAATCTGAGACTTTGCGGGACAGACCGTAGTTACGCGAAGCGAACAAGCTCTGTCCCCAACATTTCGTCGGATGTTGGATGTCCAACTTGCGGGACAGACCGCAGTTACGCGAAGCGAACAAGCTCTGTCCTCAACACTTCAGAAATTGCGGGACAGACCGCCGCCACCCGCAGTGGGCAAGCTCTGCCCTCAACATTTCGTCGGATATCTGATGCGTCTCGTTTTTTCCCACGCCAACAGCTTCCCTGCCAGCACCTGCAAAGTGCTGTTCAAAAGCCTGCGTTCGCGTGGCTTAGCCCTTGGCGACAGCAGCCGCGATTGAAGCCGCGCTGCGCGACATGCAGCCTGCATTGACAGCGTAATCGCCGGGCCTTTGGCCAGCCGCTTGCCTATTTCGGCAAAGGCGATGGTGGAGCTTTGAGGCGCTGTTCGTGCGACAACAGTAGCGGCTCACTGAACTGCGCCGCCACAAACTCAAACAGCCGCGCATGCGACGCCTTTTGCGCCGCCGGATTGCCGCCCACGGTGGCCTTGCCGCTACGCGTGTTGCCAACGTTGTCCATGGTGCGCACAGCGCCAAGCCCGTCGAAGCCGTGGTAGCTTTCGGGGTAGACCACCAGGTCGAAAGACGCATCGTTCTGCCCGCGCAGCAACTTGTCGCGCAGGCGTGCACACTGGCTGGCCAGTGTCCAGTCATCCAGCGCGCCAATCATGAGCAAGAGTGGCGACTGAAGGCTGTAATCCCTCATTTTCAAGAATCTGGTGCAACCAGGAAAAAACGCGGCAGCCGCTTTGGGCTGGACTTTCTGGGATTGCACATATTTGTCGCTCGCATCGATCACGCTCAACACCGTTTGCGCACCATGCGACCAGCCCACCACCAGAATGCGGGTCGCATCCACAGACGGCTGCCGGGCCAGCCACGCCATGGCCGCAAACACGTCTTCGCGCCGGTCTTCTTCATGAACCGTGCGACGCTTTGACGGTGTGGCGCAAATCGAGGTTTGCCCGCGCGGGCTGAAGCTGTCCAGCACTACGAAATGCATGTGCTCGGCATTGAAGTAGCCCGCATAGCGCGGCCAGATGGGGTTGAGCTGACCCTTCGCATCCAGCGCACCGCCGCAGCCATGCAGGGCAATGACGGCGGGCCGGGGCTCCTGGGCGTCTACCTTGAACCAGTACGCGGGCAGCGCCAGCTTGCCACCTTGCGCCGGGATTTGAACCTGCGCATGGACACTTAGCCACGGCCACAGGCCAGCGCACAGCCAACGCGCGCCATACCGCGCAAGTCGTTCAATGAGGCTGCAGAGCTTTGGCGTCAATTCAGCCTCAAGCCGCCCACTTCACCGTTCCGGTGTACGCCGTTGCCAGCACCACCAGACCAAATGCGATGCGGTAGTACGCAAAACCAACAAAGCTGTGCGTCGCGATATAGCGCAGCAACCACTTGATGCATAACCAGGCGCTGACGAACGACACAACGAGGCCGACGGCGAACATGGGTACGTCCGCAACTGAAAGCAGCGCCCGCTCTTTGTACAGGCTATAGACGCCCGCCCCAATCAATGTCGGAATAGCCAGAAAAAAAGAGAAATCGGTGGCGGCCTTGCGCGACAGGCCCAGCAGCATGCCGCCGATGATGGTGGCACCGCTGCGGCTGGTGCCGGGGATCATGGCCAGGCACTGAATCAGGCCGACCTTCAGGGCATCCATCGGCGTCATGGCATCCACGTCCTGAATGCGGGCGGCGGTGGCTGCATTTTTCTGCCTCGCTTCTGCCCACAGAATGATGAAGCCGCCAATGATGAACGTGCTGGCCACCACCACGGGAGTGAACAGGTTGGCCTTGATGGCCTTGCCAAACAGCAGGCCCAGCACCACGGCGGGCACAAAGGCAATGAGTAGGTTGAGGGCGAATTTCTGCGCCTGCCTGCCTGACAGGCTGGGCAACGGCAAGGCGATGAGCGTGTCGCGGATTTTCTGCCAATAGACCAGAATCACCGCAAAAATGGCCCCGGTCTGGATGGCAATGTCAAACACCTTGGCCTTGTCGTCGTCAAACCCAAGCAATGCGCCGGCCAGTATCAAATGCCCGGTTGACGAGATTGGCAAAAATTCGGTAAGGCCCTCGACCACGCCCATGATCGCCGCCTTGGCCAGCAGTGTTATGTCCACAAATGCTCCTGAAATAGCGCTGATTATCGCTGCCGCCTGGCGGCCAGCGGGCTAGGACTTATGAGCTGCCGCTGGTCTATTCGCTGTGCATTGGCAGTTTCACCTGGAGCTTGATTGACTTTGGCCGCCATGCGTTTGCTTCGGCGGCCGAGACCGGCTGGCCAAAAGGTGCTGCGGCGCTGGCCCTGCCCTTGGGCAGCATTGTGGGCGGCTATTTACGGGGCACGCTGCTCGGGGACGCGGTGTTTGGCTGGTCATCGTGGGACAGCCACGCACTGGGGCAGCTGCGCGTGTCGGTGCTGGTTACAGCTATCGCAGGCATCACGACTACCTACTACTTCTACAGCAAAAACAAGAGCGCCTACCTGCTGGCCAAAATGTCCGAGGCGCGCAAGCAGGCGTCCGAGGCCAAGCTCAAGCTGCTGGA
>JAYVNK010000622.1:0-2650 GCA_043758475.1 Comamonadaceae bacterium
CCGTCCAAACGCGGCCAGGTCATCGGGTAGCGACTCCGTCATCACCGACGTATTGGCAAGAATGCGGAGTGCACCCTTGTGGCCATCGGCGTGGTCGCGCATCTCCGCTTGCATTTGATTCATCTGTACCAGAAGGGCCTTGGCATGAGGCAGCAGCGAGGCACCAGCCGATGTGACTTCAACACCCCGGGATGAACGCTCGAGCAGCGTGGTCTTGAAGCGGTGCTCCAACAGCGCCATACGACGGCTTGCGGCGGCCAGGCCAATGTGTGAGGCTTCGGCTGCCTTGGTCAGGCTGCGCAGTTCGGCGGCGCGGACAAATAAAGCCAGGGAGTCGATGTCAGGTAGCATGTATGAAAATCCGGTTGCTGGTAACAGTATCGCAGCGTGGCATGCGTCGTCAAAGGGCCAAACCCGTATTTTCTAAGTCATCTGTCCAGTCGAATGAAGAATTTTTTATGAAGAGGTGATGACGATGGCATATGCATCCAGCTGCACGATGCCTGCTTGACTCACACGGATTTCCCGCCAAGGTGAAATAGCGCTGTTACTGACATAAGCCTGCCAGGCGGCCGCATCCATGACACGGGCCAGTGTGCCAACGCCAACAGTCAAGTCCACTACTTCAGCTGTCAGGTTGGCGATCAGCCAGTCAACATGACCAGCGCACACGCTGGCCAGTGCTACAACTTGCGTAGCGTCCGACACGGTAATGGGCTCTGAAGACTTCAGACGAGCCAGTTGTTCCAGCACAAAAAAGGTGGGGTAGTGCAGCAGGCGACCATTGACGGTTTCGTCCAGCACGCCAGCATCACCGCGCAGGCTCATCACGCTCACGGCTTCGGTGCCGGCCCGTGTTGCCTGTGCCACATGACCCAGCAACCAGGCAGCGCCAAACAGGCCACGGGTTCGTGGATCACGCGCGGCCAATGCCATACGCCGCTTGCCGTCCGATGTGGGTTGCAGGCCAAGTGGACTGCCGCGGGCACCCAGGCTGCTGGGGCCGATACGTAGGGCAGGCCCTGGAAACCGGGCACGCGCGGTTGCTAACAGTGAAGGGAGACTCTGCAGTCCAGCCATAGGCGCAGCGTCATCAGCGCTGTGCACGGTAGGGCAAATGGTGAAACTAAGGAAATCTGCTGGGCCAACGTCGTACATGCGGTTGAACTGCGCGAAAAAGTGAGGTGTGCCACCCCCAATGGCGCTGGTAGGGAAGGCTTTTCGTGCAGCGGTGACTGTTGGCGGAGTTCCTGGAAACACCGCAACCGATTCGGGCGTAATGCCTGCATTACGTAATTCCTTTGCTAACTGGGTCAATGATGCCGCTGTGACAGTGGCTTTTAGGTCCAGCCGCAACCGTGCCCCAGCCAACGATAAAAGCTGCGCGATACCCGCCCACTGTACGGGCTGGTCGGGAAGCGACAGTGTCAGGTGCAAAAGCGAAGGTGATAGGTTAACCAGCGCTGCTTGTATCGATGGCGATGCCTGCACATCGTCCGGTGCAATTGCCAGACCCAGCTGTGGCATCCTAGCTACTTCAGCATACTCGTGCAGGTCTACTTCCCGGACCTGCGCAGGCGCGGGATCGAGCGGTACAGCCGCAGGTTCAATACGCAGAGTCAGCGACTGATCAATGGCCGTACCGCCACGCAGAATATAGGGTCGCGGCATATTGTTTGATCGACTGTAGGTTTTGAATGAGGCATCGGCGTTATTTCGCTGGTCCTCAAATTCGAAGTCATCGCCCTCGAATTTGGCATGAGCCCAGTGACCGGGCAC
The DNA here is from genome assembly GCA_043758475.1 of Comamonadaceae bacterium. Taxonomy (GTDB): domain Bacteria; phylum Pseudomonadota; class Gammaproteobacteria; order Burkholderiales; family Burkholderiaceae_C; genus JANYCG01. The sequence continues at coordinate 1,780 of JAYVNK010000622.1, forward strand.
AAATTCATGGCGAATGCCGCGCACTCCGGTAAACGGTGGCCACGGAGGTACCTGCCTGGGAAATGTGGATCGGCTAACCCGCCCGTCTATGTGCTCGACTTCAAGGGCTTGGCCCATTGCCTGCATGGGGTGCATCAGGCACAGGCCGATGCGGTTGGCCAAAAGATCTCCTTGTGGTACCGCGTGCGCTTGTAGCTTTACTGTGCCGTGCGAGTCACCCTTCAGCGTAAGTTGCAGGTCGATGGCAGGTTGCGTTGGGATACGCCCTTCAAGTTGCAGCGAAAAACCTTCTTCTCCTACCTTATGCACGATGCGTTGGAACACCGGCTCAGGCGTAACCCAGTCGGGATCACGGTAAAGAAAAGTTACACCGTGCCAAACCTCGTAGCCAGCAACATTCAAATCGACAATCTGACTGCCGCGCAACGTCAGCGACAGCGGCCCCGCGCGCATTTCTATATCTGGGGCAAGCGCCTCGTCCGTGCCGTACAAAGAAGCGAGAGTACAAGCGTCCATTGCCAGGGTTATCACCGGCTGGCGCTTAGATAGTTCGTCCACCGTCTACCGATAACTCAACGCCGGTAATAAAACATGCCGCGTCGCTGGCCAGGTAAAGTACGCTCTGCGCTGCATCGTCCGGTGCGGAAAGCCTTCCCAGTGGAATGCCCGCAACGACCTTGGCACGACTTTCTGGCGTGTCGACCGCCCCTCGCCCCCCAAGGAATTGCTCAATCAAGCCGGTGGCATCCATCACCGGGCGAATGGCATTGACGCGAACATTGTCGGAACCGGGTTCAGCAGCCGTTGACTTGGTCATTAGATTCACTGAGTCTTTTGAGGTGTCGTTCCCGGTCAGACCCGGGCGTGGGCA
>JAYVNK010000623.1:0-8309 GCA_043758475.1 Comamonadaceae bacterium
CGCCTGAGGGAACTGTCAGGCACCAGCTTGCGGGACAACGCCATTGACCTGAAAAAAGGGTCGGCTGAAAGCAACGTTGCGCCCTTGAAAAACCCCGCATCGCGGTTCGAAATTCGAACGCCGCGCGTCGTGACCGCCGTGCGTGGCACCCGCTTTCGGGTAGCCGCCGACGGCGAGGTCAGCCGCCACGAGGTGGTGACGGGCGTAGTAGGCGTCGCTGCGGCCGGGCCTGCGGGGCCAGCCAATGGGGCAAGCAGTGGCTCTAGTGGATCCGGAAGTGGTTCCAGTCTCAAGGAAGCTCAGGGCTTGCGCGCCGAAGGGGCCCGGTTGGGCACACCGGTGCGCCTGTTGGCAGCAGCCGACGTGTCAAATGTGCCACGCCGGATCGAGCGCACCGCGCAGAGCGTGGCAGTGCCCTCGCTGCCTGGCGCGCAGGGCTGGCGCTGGCAGGTCGCCACCGACGCTGCGTTTGCGCAGTTGCTGCAGGACGAGCGCACTGCGCCGCCAAGCTGGCTCGTGACGGGCCTGCCCGACGGCGACTACCACCTGCGTGTGCGGGCCGCAGACGCACAGGAACTTGAGGGGCTGGATGCGCAAGTGGCGTTTGCCCTCAGGGCGCGGCCTGAGCCCCCGGTATTGCTGTCACCGCCCGCAGGTGCCAGCGTGCAGGGTGCGGTCGAGCTGGCATGGGCCGAAGGTGTGACCAAGCCCGCCTACCAGGTGCAAGTGGCCCGCGATGCACGCTTTGCCGATATGGTGCAGGACCAGACCGCCGTATCGGGCAACCGCTTGCCGTTTGACGCCGCCTTGCCCCCAGGCGACTACCACTGGCGCGTGGCCACGCTGCGTGCGCCGGGGACACAAGGGCCATTTGCCGAAGGACCGCGCGGCCCGTTTGGCGACAGCTCGGCGTTCACCTTGCTGCCGCCTTCCGTAATGGCGCCGCCGCAGGTGGGCGATGACAGTTTGCAGCTGGCCTGGTCGGGGCCCAAAGGTTTCAGCCACAAAGTGCAGCTGTCCACCGACGCCAGCTTTGCCAAGCCCGAGTTTGACAAGACGGTGCCTGGCGCAAGTCTGGATTTGCCCACGCCGCCCCCAGGCGTCTATTACGTGCGCACACAGGTGGTGCTGCCGGGGGACCGTGTAGGCTCGTGGTCTTCCCCTCAAAAAATCGAGATACCCAAAAAATACCCCTGGGCACCCTTGCTGCTGCTGCTGCTGCTGTTGCCCCTGCTGTGAGGACGCTGGTGCGCCGCCGTGCCAGGGTCCAGTTGCGCGAATGGGCGCTATTGCTGCTGCTGCTGGCAGCGCTGCTGGCTGCTGCGGTGAAGTGGGACTGGCTGGAGCGCGCCGATTTCTGGCTGTATGACGCCAGTGTGGCGCTGTCGGGCCGGGCACCAGACCCGGCCATCCTGATTCTGGCCATCGACGAAGTAAGCCTGGCGCGGCTGGGCCGCTGGCCGTGGTCGCGCCAGGTGCTGGCCGATGCCCTGGAGCGCCTCAACGTGGCCAGTGCTGGCCCGGTGCTGCTGGACATCATCCTGTCCGAGCCGCAGCGTGATGACCCGCTGGCCGACGCCCGGCTGGCCACAGCCATTGCCGCCCATGGCCGCGTGGTGCTGTCGGTCTTCATGCCCACTCCCGGCGACGTTGCCGTCCTGCCGTTGCCTGCATTTGCAGCAAGCGGGCATTTGGGGCATACCCAGGCGCTGGTCGACCGTGACGGCGTGACCCGGCGCTACCTAGCGGTGGAGTCGGCCGGCGCGGCGTCTTTCCCCCACGTGGCGCAGGTTCTGAAAGACCTGGCAGACCGGCCCGGCCCGCCTGCAAAACCGTCGACCCCAGCTCCCAGCCAAACCCAAGCCCAAACTTCGCCCCAAGCCTTGTCCGCTACCCTTTCTGCGTCTACTTCCGCGCTCACTTCTGCGGCCCCACCGGTGCTCGTCCCTTTTGCCGGGCCACCTGGCCACTTCCCCCGGCGCTCGGTTGCCGACTTACTGGACGGCCGCATCCCTGCGTCGGAGCTCAAAGGCCGCCTGATCCTGTTCGGTGCCACGGCAGCGGGCCTGGGCGACAACCTGGCCACGCCGCTGGCGGGCAGCGGCACCATGCCGGGCATTGAGCTGGTTGCCAATGTGCTGGACGGACTGCGCACGGGGGCCAGCCTGCAGCCGGTGGACGGATGGCTGCGGCTGGCGCTGTCAGCCGCCTTGCTGCTCGCCCTGATGGTGGCGCTGTTGGTCACGACGCCGCAGGCAGCGCTGTGGATCACCGTGCTGGGCTGCGCGGGTGTGGCGCTGGCCGCGTCCGGGGCGGTTAAGGTTTGGGGCTGGTGGTGGCCCCCGGCAGCACCCATCACCGTGATGGCCCTGGCCTACCCCCTGTGGAGCTGGCGCAGGCTGGAGGCCAGCCTGCGCGCCATGACGCGCGAGACCCGCCGCATCGCCGCACTCACCCGGCCGCAAGCCCGTCCGCTGATTCAAGGGCAAACCCAACCGCAACAACCGTCGGCGCGGCGGGTGCCCAAACCTCTGCGGGCCGTCCACTTCTTCGACCCGGTTGAAACCCGCATTGCCGACATCACCCGCGCGGTGGACCAGATTGCCAGCGCCCTGGCCACGGATGGCAGCGCGGCCCATGCACGCCAGCACCGCGAAGACATGATGCGCCACCTGGCCCACGACCTGCGCTCGCCGCTGGTGTCCTTGCGGTCGCTGGCCGACAGCCTTCGTGGCGACAGCCTGCACAGCGCCAGCCCGGCGGAACATGTGGCCATGCTCAGCCGCATTGACGCGTGTGCCCGGCGGGCATTGGATTTATCGGAGCAGTTCTTGCTGATGGGACGCGCTGAGTCGATTGACCCCGCTACGTTTGGCGAGGTTGATCTGGTGCAAATCCTGCACCAGAGCGCTGACGACCTGTGGGAGGACGCGCGCAGCCAGGGTGTGCGCATCGAGCGCCGGTGCGCGCCGGACTGCGTGCTGGTGCGCGGCGACGCGCGCTTGCTGCACCGTGCGCTGCTCAACCTGGGCTGGAACGCCATTCGCCACGGTCCGCCGGGCGGCACCGTCACCCTGTCGCTGGATGCAACGCCCACCCGCTGCGTGCTGGCCGTGCACGATCAGGGGACGGGCTTTGAGCCAGGAGCCCTGGCGCACTTGAGCCAGCGCTACACACAAGCGTCGCCGCAGGCTACTGTGCCGACTGCAACGGGGACCGTGCAAGGGACTTCGGGTGGTCCGGCCATCGCGAAGGCGGATGGGAAGGGGCGTGGCGTGGGCCATGGCCTGGGCCTGGCCTTGGCGCGAATGGTGGCCGAGAAGCACCAAGCCACCCTGGCCGCGCATCGGCCCCCCGCGGGCGGATTCAGCGTGAGCCTGTGGCTCGCACGACAATAGCGGCCACGGCCACGAACGCCACAACCTGGGAGACCCAACATGGGCAACCGACTGACGCAAATCGCCACCCGCACCGGGGACAACGGCACCACGGGCCTGGGCGACAACACCCGGGTGAGCAAAAACAGCCTGCGGGTGCATGCCATGGGCGAGGTGGACGAACTCAACTCCCACATTGGCGTCCTGCTGTGCGAGGCCATGCCGCACGGCGTGCGCGAGCTGCTGGTTGAAATCCAGCACCAGCTTTTCAACCTGGGCGGCGAGCTGTCGATCCCCGGGTTTGAACTCTTGAAACCCGAGGCGGTGCTGGCGCTGGACCAGGCCCTGGCCGAGCACAATGAGGCCTTGCCCCGCCTGCAGGAGTTCATCCTGCCGGCCGGCACCCGCGCTGCCTCTGTGGCGCATGTGTGCCGCACCGTGGCCCGGCGCGCCGAGCGCGCGGTGGTGGCGCTGGAAGCGCAGGAGGTCTTGAAAGACACCCCCCGCCATTACCTGAACCGCCTGAGCGACTTGCTGTTTGTGCTGTCACGCGTGCTCAACCGCTACCGGACTGATGGCACCGTGGGCGATGATGTTTACTGGAAGAGCGAGCGACTTGCGCGAGCGGCGACAGAATGACCGACGGCAGCGGAGCAATTTCCGGTGAATTGCGTTAGATATTATATTTATAGCTGACTATGCACAGTCCACTAGGGCTAGAGCACGTTTTGACTCCCGTAGGGGCAAATAGTTGACGTTGCCCGGGATTGGCACCCAGCGCAGCCAGAGCAGCCCGTCCGGGCTGCTCTGGCTGCTTTGTGTGGCGCTGCTGTATGGGGCGCTGGCCTACCTGTCGCTGCGCTTTTTTTCGATGAATGGCAGGATCAGCGTGGCCTGGCTGCCCAGCGGCATGGCGCTGGCGGTCCTGCTGGTGTATGGCAAACAGTTTGCCTGGAGTGTGCTGCTGGGGCAGTTTGCGTTCATCATGCTGGGGGGTGGCTCGGTTGGCCCGGCGCTCACCATCGGGGCCGGCAATGCGCTGGCCGCGCTGACCGGCACCTGGTTGATGACGCGACGCGGGCAGTTTGATCCAACGCTGCGCTCATTGCAGGATTTTGTGCGCCTGGTCATCATGGCCGGTGGCGTGGCCGGTCTGGTGGCGGCGCTGGTGGGCACCACCGTAACGCTGGCTTTTGGCGGCCTCGCCAGGGCAGATTTCGTGCAGAGCCTGCTGAACTGGTGGATTGGCGATCTGGTTGGCATTGTGCTGGTCACGCCGCTGATCTTGATATGGCGCAAGCCGCCCGCAGGCTGGTTGCAGGCACGCCGGTTGACCGAAGTGGGCCTGCTGCTGGGCCTGGCGTTTTTTGTGGGCCAGGTGATTTTTGTGGGCTGGTTCCAAGACCGGTTCGGACCGCTGGCGCAGAGCTACTGGCTGTTTGTGGTGGTGGCCGTGGCCACGGTGCGCTTGGGCCGCCACGGCGTGGTGCTGATTCTGATGATGGCTGCCATTCAGGGCCTGGTGGGCGCCTTGCAGGGCGTGGGCCTGTTTGCCGACGACGTGGCGCAGTCGCGCCTGGCCAGCTACTGGCTTTACATGGTGGCGCTGTCGGGCTTCGGCATGGCCGGTGCCACTTACTTTGACCAGCTCAAGCAGGTGCAGTCAGAACTGGCGCAGCGTGAAGAGTCCTACTACCGCCAGTTTGCAGACAACAGCACCGTGATGCTCCTGATCGAACCCAATGGCCGCATTCTGGATGCCAACCACGCCGCGCTGCGGTTCTACGGCTATGCCAAGGACCAGTTTCTGGCGATGCAGATTTCGGACATCAGCCAGCGCTCTGCCATTGCGATTCTGGACACGCTGGCCGCCCCCGTGCAGGCCGACGGCAGCCAGTTTGAATCGCAGCACCGTCTGGCCGACGGCTCGTTGCGGGACGTGTCGATCTCCAGCAGCCCGATCAGGATTGGAGAGCGGCGCGTGCTGCACACCATCGTGTTTGACATCACAGACCGCAAACGGGCCGAGGCGGAGATTCAGAACCTGGCGTTCTTTGACCCGCTTACGCACCTGCCCAACCGCCGCCTGCTGCTGGACCGCCTCCAGCAGGCCCTGGCTGGCAGTGCGCGCAGCCAGCGCAAAGGCGCACTGCTGTTCATCGATCTGGACAATTTCAAGGCTTTGAACGACACCTATGGCCATGCCCAAGGCGACCTGCTGCAGCAGCAGACGGCCCAGCGGCTGGGCCAGTGCATCCGCCAGGGTGACACCGTGGCCCGGCTGGGGGGCGATGAGTTTGTGGTCATGCTCAAAGACCTGAGCGCGGATGCCATGGAGGCCACCGACCAGGTCGCGTCGGTCGGCACCAAAGTACTGAATGCGCTGAAGCTGCCCTACCCGCTGGGTGGCCTGCTGCACCACAGCAGCGCCAGCGTCGGCATTGCCCTGTTTGGAGCCGGGGAGAAAGGCGAAGAAGGCGAAGCCCGGCAAGGCAGTGGAAATGGCGAACAGAATGGCGCCGTGAACAGCGGGTTGAATCCTGGCCTTAACAGCGTTGATGCCCTGTTCAAGCGGGCGGACCTGGCGCTTTACCAAGCCAAGGCCGCCGGGCGCAACACCATGAGTTTTTTTGACCCCGCCATGCAGGTTGCCGTGACAGCCCGCGCCGAGCTGGAGACCGATTTGCGCCAGGGCTTGCAGGACGGGCAATTTGTCCTTTACTACCAGGCGCAGGTCAACGCGCAAGGGCAGCTGACGGGTGCCGAGGTGCTGGCGCGCTGGCAGCACCCGGTGCTTGGCATGGTGCCGCCGGTTCAGTTCATCCGGCTGGCCGAAGACACCGGCCTGATCCTGCCGCTGGGCCACTGGGTGCTGGAGACCGCCTGTGCGCAACTGGCCGCGTGGGCCGGCAGGCGCGAGACGCAACACCTCAGCCTGTCGGTCAACGTCAGCGTGCGCCAGTTTCACCAGCCGGGGTTTGTGAAGGAAGTGCTGGACGTCATCCGCAGCAGCGGCGCGCCTGCGAACCGGCTCAAGCTTGAGTTGACAGAAAGTCTGCTGGTGGATGACGTGGACGACATCATCGCAAAAATGTCTGCCCTCAAAGCGCAGGGTGTGGGCTTCTCGCTGGATGACTTTGGCACCGGCTATTCGTCCCTGTCGTACCTGAAGCGCCTGCCGCTGGACCAGCTCAAGATTGACCAGTCGTTTGTGCGCGATGCGCTGACCGACCCCAACGATGCCGCCATTGCCAAAACCATCGTCGCGCTTGGCCAAAGCCTGGGGCTCACGGTCATTGCAGAAGGGGTGGAAACCCTGGCGCAGCGCGACTTTTTATGGCAAAACGGCTGCTACGCCTACCAGGGCTACTTTTTTGGGCGGCCCGGGCCAGTGGAGGACCTGGATGGGTTCATCACCCAGCCTGCGCCGCTGGCCTGATCTTCTCAGGCCAAAATGTCAGGGCAGCGCATCCCCCAGCACAATGCCCTCGCGCCGGGGGTCGGTGCCGCCCGCCAGCACCGGCGTTGTGGCCCCGGCTGGCAGCGTTTTGATGATGGTGCCGGTGCCGCTGGACTGGGCCGCAAACGACACCGTGTGACCCATGCTGCGCAGGCCCACCAAGAGCGGGTCATTCAGGCCGCTGTTGCTGACGTCAATGGCCGGATGCTCGCCGCCCACGCCGGTGGTGGCGCTGTTGCTGGCGCCAAAGTTGACCATTGACGTTGCCTGCTGCGCGTCCAGCTTCCAGTCCACCGCGCTGACCACCGTTTTGACGACAAACTGGATGATGTTGGCACCGCCCACCGAGCCGGTGGCCATCAGGAAATCACCGCGCGAGCCATCGGCGGCCTTGTTGAACACAATCGTTGGGGCCATCGAGCTGCGCGGGCGCTTGAGCGCCGCGATGCGGTTGGCAATCGGGCCGGATGCGTCTGACGGGTCAAACGAAAAATCGGTCAGCTGGTTGTTGAGCAAAAACCCGCGTGTGAAGTGGAACGAGCCCATGCCCGATTCAATCGTCGTCGTCACCACCACCACGTTGCCAAACTTGTCCACGATGGACATGTGGGAGGTGCCCTTGCCCTCGGTGGCGCTGCTGCCCAGCGCCACCGCGTTGGGGAATACGCCCGCCACGGCCGTGCCCATGCTTTTGGTAGTGGAAATCAGCGCGGCCCGGCCTTTAAGGTAATCCTTGTTCAGCATGGCATCAACGCCGCTGGCGGGCAGGGCCACAAAGTCGGTGTCGGCCACGTATTTGTTGCGGTCGGCATAGGCCAGGCGCTCCGCCTCGCTGACCAGATGCACTCCCATGATGGAAGGCTTGCCGCCCTCGGCATTGATACCCGTGGGGCCATTGGCAGCGAGGTCAAAGTTGTCCAGAATGCCCAGGGTCTGCGCTACTGCAATACCGCCCGACGACGGTGGCCCCATGCCGCAGACGACCGTGGCGCGGTAATTGCCGCACACCGGCGTGCGGCGGATGGCCTTGTAGCTGGCCAGGTCGCTCATCTCGGTGAGCCCCGGCGTGATGGCCACGGTGGTGGTGACGCCACCTGTGGGGACCTTGATTTTGTCCACAATGGACTGGGCAATCGGCCCGGTGTAAAACGCATTGGCACCCCCTTGCGCAAGCAGGGTCAGCGTGGCCGCGTAAGCCGGGTTTTTCAGCTTGGTGCCCAACGCCTTGGGCGTGAAATCAGCATTCAGGAAATAGGCAGCCGCTTCCGGGTCGCGCAAAAAATCAGTTTTGGCCCCGTCAATGGCGGCGGCCATGCGCCCGCTGATGGCAAAGCCGTCGGTCGCCAGCTTGATGGCTGGGTTAAACAGGCCGGCCCATGTCTGGTTGCCGTTGTCCTGGTGCGCCAGCTCCAGCATGCGCACGGCACCGGGGGTGCCAATCGAGCGGCCACTGGCCTTGGTGTTTAAAAACA
>JAYVNK010000624.1:0-2640 GCA_043758475.1 Comamonadaceae bacterium
CCTACTTTAAACCACAGCCAGAATAATTGGTTAAGTTATTTTCACGTGACGCCTTAGCTATTAAATACGTAGCTCCCTGAAAATCCGATTCATCGGCAAGCCAACTGAGCACCGGCACCGTGCCAGGCAACACCGGCCCCACCTGCACTGGCAGACACTGCCACGAGCACGTCTGCCCCTCACGCATCTCAAGCTGGCCCGTCCAGGCGCGGACCTTGCAGAAATTCAGCCGGACCAACGCATGCGGGTAGTCCACCAGCTCCACCTTCCATGGCTCGGACGCGCTGACAACGATGCCAAGCTCTTCGTGCAGTTCGCGGCACAACGCCTGGTGCACTGTCTCCCCGGCTTCAAGTTTGCCACCAGGGAACTCCCAGTACCCCGCGTAGGCCTTGCCAGGAGGCCTGGAAGTCAGCAGGAAGCTGCCATCGGGCTTGATCAATACACCAACAGCCACATCGGTGATTAATCGGTCTGGGCCACCTTGGCGCGGCAGGTCAGCGTCAGCAACCAGCGGCTTCGGTTTCATATTTGAGTCATGTTGGCGACATTCTTGATGTCACGCCTGATGTCAGGTTTTGGCAAAGTGACGACCGGCGTAGTCGCGCGCAAACTGCCATGCCACCCGGCCACTGCGGGACCCGCGCTCCAGCGCCCACACCAGCGACTCGGCTCGCGCAGCAGCAATGGCCGGTGCAGCCACGTCGAAAGATGACAGCCACTGCGCCACGATGGCGAGGTATTCGTCCTGGGTGAATGGATAGAAACTGACCCATAAGCCAAACCTCTCCGACAGCGATATCTTTTCTTCGATGACCTCGCCGGGATGGACTTCACCGTCATCGGTGTGGGTGTAACTGAGGTTCTCCGCCATGTACTCGGGCAGCAAATGGCGCCGGTTGCTGGTGGCGTAAATCAGCACGTTGGGCGTTGTGGCCGCAATGGAGCCGTCCAGAATCGACTTGAGCGCCTTGTAACCGGGCTCGCCTTCTTCAAAACTCAGGTCGTCGCAGAACACAATGAATTTCTCGGGGCGGGCGGACACCACATCAACAATGTCAGGCAGATCGGTCAAGTCCGCCCGGTCTACTTCGATCAGGCGCAAGCCCTGTTGCGCGTATTCATTCAGGCAGGCCTTGATGAGCGATGACTTACCGGTGCCCCGTGCGCCGGTCAGCAGCACATTGTTGGCCGGTTTGCCTTCGACAAACTGAAGCGTGTTGCGCTGGATTTTGTCTTTCTGGAGTTCGATTTCCTTGAGATCGGACAGACGCATCGTGCCCACGTGGCGCACCGGCTCCAGCGTGCCGTGGCCGGTGCTGCGCTTGCGGTAGCGGTAGGCGTGTGACGCGTTCCAGTCGGGTTCGGACAATGGCTGCGGCAGGACCGCCTCAATGCGGCTGATGAGCTGCTCAGCCCGCACCAGCAGGTGTTCAAAATTGACGTTCATTCAGCAACAGGCATTGTGGGCATCATGACCGGTAGTCGGCGTTGATGGTGACGTACTCGTGGCTGAAGTCACAGGTCCACACCGTATCTGTCGCGGTGCCCCGACCGAGGCCGACCCGCACGGTGATTTCGCTTTGCTTCATCACGCGCTGGCCATCTGCCTCTCGGTAGGCGGGGTTGCGCCCGCCCTTGATGGCCACATGCACGTCATCCAGAAACAGGTCAATGCCGCTTTGTTCAAGGTCGTCAATGCCGGCATAGCCTACGGCGGCAAGAATGCGGCCCAGGTTCGGGTCACTGGCAAAAAAAGCGGTTTTGACCAGTGGCGAGTGGGCAATCGCATAGGCCACTCTGCGGCACTCTTCGCCTGTCTTGCCGCCTTCCACCTGGACCGTGATGAATTTGGTGGCCCCTTCGCCATCGCGCACGATGGCCTGCGCCAGTTTTTTGGCAACCTCCAACATCGCCGCCTGCAGCGCACGGCCATCGGCGCTGGCCAATGAGTCAATGGGCGCATGGGCTGCCTTGTTGGTCGCAATCACGACAAACGAGTCATTGGTAGACGTGTCACCATCGACGGTGACGCGGTTGAACGAGCCTTCGGCCAATTCACGCGCCAGTTGCTGCATCACGCCCTGGCTGACGCAGGCATCGGTGGCCATAAAGCCCAGCATCGTCGCCATGTTGGGGCGGATCATGCCCGCCCCTTTGCTGATGCCAGTGATGCTGACCACGCTGCCACCCATCATGATTTGGCTGCTGAAAGCCTTGGGCACCGTATCGGTCGTCATGATGCCTTCAGCGGCGCGCAGCCAGTGCTCCGCGCGCGCGTCGGCAATGGCCGCTGGCAGGCCCGCTTCAATGCGTTCATGGGGCAGCGGCTCCATGATGACGCCAGTGGAAAAAGGCAAAATTTGCCGCGGCTTCACGCCCAGCTGCTTTGCCAGCGCCACACAGGTGCTGCGGGCGCGCGCCAGACCGTCCTGCCCGGTACCTGCATTGGCGTTACCGGTGTTGATCAGCATTGCGCGAATGCCGGAGCCTGCGTTGGCCCCAGCCTGCGCCAGATGCTCGCGACAAACCTGGACCGGGGCCGCACAAAACCGGTTTTGGGTGAACACGCCCGATACGCTGGCTCCATCGTCGATCAACACGACCGTGAGATCTTTGCGGTTGGCTTTGCGTATACCG
>JAYVNK010000625.1:0-8294 GCA_043758475.1 Comamonadaceae bacterium
GCCGGAGGCACCGGCCTCGGTCGGACACCGTCTTTCGCACGCGCTGGTGCACGGCATCACCGACTTCATCGTGGCCGATACCGAAGAGGCCTACCAGGAAGTGCTGGCGAAGAAGGGCCGGCCGTTGCACGTGATCGAGGGGCCGCTGATGGACGGCATGAACATCGTGGGCGACCTGTTCGGCCAGGGCAAGATGTTTTTGCCGCAGGTGGTCAAAAGCGCGCGGGTGATGAAGTCGGCAGTGGCGCATTTGATTCCCTATATTGAAGAAGAAAAACGTCTGGACGAGCAAGCCGGCCGCGACGTGCGCACGAAAGGCAAGATCATCATTGCCACCGTGAAGGGCGATGTGCATGACATCGGCAAAAACATCGTCACCGTGGTCTTGCAGTGCAACAACTTTGAAGTCATCAACATGGGCGTGATGGTGCCCTGCCACGAGATTCTGGCGCGCGCCAAGGTGGAAGGCGCCGATATTGTGGGCCTCTCGGGCCTGATTACGCCCAGCCTGGAAGAGATGCAGTACGTGGCGGGTGAGATGCAAAAAGATGAGCACTTCCGCATCCGCAAAATCCCGCTGTTGATCGGCGGGGCGACCACCAGCCGCGTGCACACCGCTGTCAAGATTGCGCCGCATTACGAAGGCCCGGTGGTTTACGTGCCCGATGCCTCGCGCAGCGTGGGCGTGGCGCAATCGCTGCTCTCGGACCAGGCGAGCAGGTACGTGGCCGAGCTCAAATCTGATTACGACAGGGTGCGCCTGCAGCACGCCAACAAGAAGCAGACGCCCATGTGGCCACTGGCCCGTGCGCGCGCCAACAAGACGGTGGTTGACTGGGCCAGTTACCAGCCGACACAACCCAAATTTCTGGGCCGCCGCGTGTTCAAAAACTTTGATCTGGCCGAGCTGGCCAAGTACATTGACTGGGGCCCGTTTTTCCAGACCTGGGATCTGGCCGGGCCATTCCCCGCGATCCTGAAAGACAAGGTGGTCGGCACCGAGGCGGTGCGCGTCTATGCCGACGGGCAGCGCATGCTCAAGCGTCTGATTGAAGGGCGCTGGCTCACGGCCAACGGCGTCATTGGCCTGTACCCGGCCAACAGCGTCAATGACGACGACATTGAAATCTACACGGACGACAGCCGCACCGAGGTGGCCATGACCTGGCACGGCTTGCGCCAGCAAAGCGAGAAGCAGGTCATCACCAACGAGCAGGGGGAGAAAATCCAGCGCCCCAGCCGCTGCCTGGCAGACTTTATAGTGCCGAAGAATTCCACGGAAATTACTACTGAATTAATAGCTACCTATGCAAATGGGACAAAGGCTAAAGGCAAAAACAACCATCAAAAACAGGATTACATCGGTCTTTTTGCCGTCACAGCGGGCATTGGCGCAGAGAAGAAGGAAAAGTACTTCCAGGACGACCTGGACGACTACTCCAGCATCATGCTCAAGGCCCTGGCCGACCGCCTGGCCGAGGCGTTTGCCGAATGCCTGCACCACCGCGTGCGCACGGATTTGTGGGGCTACGCAGCTTCGGAGGCGCTCAGCCAGGAGGACATGATTGCCGAGAAATACCGGGGCATTCGGCCTGCCCCCGGCTACCCGGCATGCCCCGACCACAGCGTGAAGAAAGACATGTTTGCCCTGCTGCAATGCGATGAGATTGGCATGAGCCTGACGACCAGCCTGGCCATGATGCCGGCGGCCAGCGTGAGTGGCTTCTACATTGGCCATCCGGACAGCGTGTACTTCAATGTCGGCAAGATTGGCGATGACCAGCTCGTGGATCTGGCCTCGCGGCGCGGCGTGGCCGAGAGTGAATTGCAGCGCCTGCTGGCACCGAATCTGTGATTTGTGGCGCGTTTTGTAGGACGCCGCGCCGCCCTATTACCTGCCCTTACAAAAGCGACAAACGAGACACACTGCGGCAGCCGGATTTGTCTACCTTATGGGGTGTCAGCCGTTAAACAGGCTGTGACATTTCAAAAGGAAAAGCAATGAGCGCAACCACTCTCGGTCAAGTCCATAAAACCTCTTCGGGCACCAAGCCCCTCTGGATCGCCGTTGGCGCATTGGGCACGGCCGTGCTGGTCATGGCTGCCACGCTGGTTTATCAGCAAGCCCGGCCCGCAGAGTCCAGAGTAACGCCCGTGCCGGCGATGGTGTCCGTGCCAGCTGAAAAGACTCCTGCGGCCATCGCAGCGCCCACCACAGCGCCGTCGCCGCAGGCCGCCATGCGACAGGATGAATCTGAAAAACCAGTTGCAGCCCCTGTCAAAAAGGCACTGGTAGCTGCAAAATCAGTAGCAACTAGAAGCGACAGGGTAAGCGGCAGGGTAAGCGACAGGGCAAGCGGCAGCACATCCACATCCACATCCACTGCCAATGCGTCCAACCATGGCGCTGACAGCAATGCACCCTCAGTGTCCTCTGGCTATCCGCCCGTGGCAATGGACAGCCCGGTTGTTGTGGCGCAGCGGGCGCCCCAAGTGGTGCGGCCCGTGTGCGGCAACTGCGGCACGGTAGAGTCCGCCACGCCTATCCAGCGTGAAGGCGCTGGCACGGGCCTGGGTGCTGTCGCCGGCGGGGTTCTGGGAGCCGTCGTGGGCAACCAGGTGGGTGGCGGCAATGGCCGCACTGTAGCGACTGTACTGGGGGCTTTGGGTGGTGGCTGGGCTGGAAATTCGGTTGAGAAAAAGATGAAGAATGAAACGCTGTACCAGGTGCGGGTGCGCATGGAAGACGGTGCCACCCGCACGTTTGAAGTGGCTACGCCGGTGGGTGCTGGAAGTCACGTGACGGTGGAAGGCGGCTCGCTGCGCCTGGCCGATGGCAGCCTGTCCAGCCCGTTGCCCGCGAGGCCACAGCGGCAGACGCAGCAGTCCAGCCCCAGCCCGATGCAGACCGGCGGCTGATTTTCAATCCGTATTTCTAGCCGTGCTGGCGCTGGTGCGCCAGCCGCTGCGCCAGGGCCAGAGCGGCCACGGCTGCCATGCTCAAACCCAGCATCACCCACAGGCCGTGGGTGTAGCCGCTTTTGGGGCTCCACAGCAGCCCCAGGCCGATGGGCGCAGCGGCTCTGGCCAGCGCCAACGGGACGCCAAGCGCTCCATTGAGCGACGCCGCGTGGTCGCGGCTGACGTATTGCGCCATGGCTGTGCCTTTGACGATGGTCAGCATGCCATTGCCCATGCCCCACAGAAAAACGAACAGCAGCACCAGAAACACGGGTCCGCCAGCATCGGGCGCGCCACGCGGGCCGCCCCACCATGAGGCACCCAGCAAGGCCATGAGTCCCAGCGGCATCAGGCACGGGATGAGCCGGTTGGCGATGTGCACGTCAAAACGGTGCTCAAAGAAAAACAGCAGCAACCGCCCCAGCACCTGGATGACACCAATGCTGGCCGGGATCGCAATCACCCACGCCTCGCTCAGACCGTTCTCGCGCAGCAGGCTCACCATGTGCGCAGGCATGGCAGACGTGGCGGCCATCATCAGCACCACGAACAACCCGATCAAAAGGTAGGGCGCACTGAGCAGGTGGTCGGCAAGCGACGGGGCAGCGGCCTGCCTTTGGCTTTCACGCTCCTCGGCGGCATGCGGCTGTGGAAGCGGTGCGCGCGCCACCAGCGTCGGCGCATTGCGCAACCAGAAGCAATGCAGGGGCGCGCACACCAGCAAGTGCAGCGCCGCCAAAAACCACAGCGCGTGCCGCCAGCCAAAATCACTGATCAACCAGGCCGACAGCGGTATGAACACCGTGCTGGCCAGGCCGCCCAGGAACGTCATGGTGATGATGGCACGCCGGAAATCCTCCGGGAAACGCCGCGTGACCACCGCAAACACTGGCGTGTAGAGGGTCGCCGCCATGCCAATGCCGAGCCCCAGCCACGCCGCATAAAAACCGGCTGTTGTGGTCACGGTGCTGTGCAGCAGCAGGCACGCCGCCAGCAGCAGGGAGCCCCCCGTCATCACTGCGCGCTCATGGCCCCGGTCAATCAAGCGGCCAACCGGGTAGGCCAGGAGGCCCTCGGCCAGCAGCGCGAGGCTGAAGGCCAGAGAAGATTCGCTGCGGCTCAAGCCCAGCTCGCGCTCAATCGGGGCCATGATGAGCGCGAACAGGTAAAAAATGCTGCCCCAGCTGATGAGCTGCGCCAAAGACAGCCAGGCGACTAAACGGCGGTCATGCAGGCGGGCGATGGTCATTGACCGGCAGTGTGTTCAAAAAAGTCGGTAATAATGGCCTATAGCCCTTGTGCAGCATGCATAGTTAGCTATAAAAACTATATTAAGCTTGGGCTAGGGTCGGCGCAGGCATATTGCGCCCTGCCAAGCTTTTTCGCAGCGTACAAGGCCGCATCAGCGCGCCGCACCAGTGAATCCTGTGAAGCCCCCTGTGAAGGCACGATGCTGGCCACGCCAATGCTCATGGTCAGCCAGTCTGACACAGGTGAAGCCCGGTGCGGGAGGTGGGCGGCGCTCAAACGGTCCAGGCAGCGCTGGGCAAAAGCGGCAGCGGCGGCCAGGTCATTGTTGGGCAACAGCACCACAAACTCTTCGCCGCCGTAGCGGGCCAGCAATTCGCCGCTGCGCTTGACACACGCCCCCAGCACACCTGCTACCCGGCGCAGGCAATCGTCACCGCCCTGGTGGCCATAGGAATCGTTGTAGAGCTTGAAATGGTCAATGTCAATCATCAGCAGCGCCAGCGGCTGCTGCTGGCGTACGGCACGGGTCCATTCGGTCATCAGCGTTGCGTCGAACAGCCGCCGGTTGCCAACACCCGTCAAGCCATCGGTGACGGACAGGCGCAACAGTTGCTCGTTGGCGCGTTCCAGCTGGGCCGAATTTTCGGCAATGTCTGCCTCCACGCCTTTGCGTTCGCTGATGTCAAGATGGGTTCCAAGCACGCGCGTGGGCGAACCCTGGGCGTTGCGCGCAGTCACCATGGCATGGTTCAGCACCCAGATCCAGTAGCCTTTTTTATGGCGCACGCGATGCTCCACTTTGTAAGACTCGGTGCGCCCATTGGCATGGGCCTCAAAAGCGGCTTGAACTGCCGCCCGGTCGTCGCCGTGAATCGCTTCCCGCCAGAACTGTGACGTCAATGCCACCTCGCCTGGCGTGTAGCCCAGCATTTGCCATTGGCGGTCATTGACGACCATCTCATCGTCAGCCATATTCCAGTCCCAAAGCCCCAGATCCGCGCCCTTCAACGCAAATGCGAGCCGCTGCGCGCCCAGGCGATCCAATGCGTCTGTTCTGTGGCGCGCGGCTTCTCTGGCAGTGCGCCGACGCTGGCTGGAGTACAAAGTTGCGCACGCCGCCAGAGTGGCAAACACGCACACGGCGGCAAATTTGAACGCCTCACTGCGCCACGGCGCATACACGGCCGCCAAGTCCCGGCTGACCTCCACGATCAGCGGCTTGTCCATGTGCAGCTCAGTGGGCATCACGGTGCGGATGGCCAGCATGCGTGCGCCAGAGGCTGCGCCAACGCCAGTACCCGAACCTGCCGTGGTGTCATCGTCAAACAGGCTGGCAGCTTGCCCGCTGGCCAGGTGCCGGGTGAAAGGGGAACCTGCAACATTCAGGCTTGTGCCCAGCAGTTGCCCGTTGGGCGGCGCGGCCAGCAGCACCTTGCCGTCGCCATGGGCCAGTTTCACCACCATGTCATCGGCATACAGCACGGATCGCATCACGATCTCAAGGTATTCCGGTTCCAGCGCCGCTGACACCACGCCGAAGAACTTGCCATCTGACCCGATCATCACCCGCGTCACGTTGAGAACGTAGGTACCCAGGACGGACCTGAAGGGCGGCGACACGTACAGCACGGTGGCGTCAAGCCCGGCCTGCGGCGTTTTAAAATAATCGCGCTGGCTGGAATTCCGGCCCATCAACTCGCGGCGGTCAGCACCCATTGCGATACCTTGGGCGTCCAGCACGATCAGGGAGCGAACGCCGGGCATGGCACCCGCCAGCACTTTCAGGTTCAGCGTCAAGGCGTTGGTTTCGGTGTTTCGGTCGCTTGACACCAAATCGTAGCGCACCCCTGCCAGCGCGGCGTTGATGCCTGCCAGTTGGCGCTCAATGTTTTGCCCAATGACACGCGCCTGCGCTTGCAGCCGCTGCCGTTCACGGCCCATTGCGCTGATGCGTTCGTTGTACAGCCAGTAGCCGCCCAGCGAAAACAGCACCAGCAGCAACCCCATCGCGCGAACCCACTCGCGGCGGTAGCTTTGCTTTGCCTCAGGCTGTGGTGGATGGTCTGCTTGCGTTTGCATTTTCAGTTGCCAAGGCCTGTCACCTCAAAATCATGTTCGCCAGCCCCTGTGGAAAGCTCCTGTTGTGGAACATCTTCCTGCAACAAGTGTAGATGCTGCGCAGAACAGCGCTGTTTTGCTATAAATTGCGTAGTAATGGGAAGCCAAACAGCACCCTCCCCTGTGCGTGGTTACATGTCATAACCAATTGCTACGGCTACAGTCGCGGTGCGGTGTTCCAATGCCTATCCATCAAGCCAGCCTGCAGTGGCTGCGATGCTCCGGCCTTCATAATGTCGGCAGACCGGACACACTGCAGCCAGTAAACCAATAGACCATGAGTTGGAAAAAATCAAAATTCGCGTCCAGCCTGATCAGCCTTTTCTCTGAGTCGGCACCCGACACGCACATTGAGAGCTGCGTGCAGGACATCCGCGAAAAAATGCTCGATTCGCTGCGTGATGCCACGCCCACCCATGTGCTGTCCATGGTGGTGGGCCGGGTGCGCTGCGCGCCCCATATCCAGGCCCTGTGGTACCTGCGTACGGACGTCATGACACTGCTGGCTGGGCAATACGGTGAATCTGCGGCGAGGGAAGAACTGCGTGTGATCACCGACATGTTTCGCGGCCTGTTGCCTGCGGGCATGGGTTCGCGCCCCAGCCCGCTGAGTCGCCATTAGCACCTTGCTGGGCCAGCGGGTCTTGCTCACCGCATCATTTCGTCGCTGATGATGATCTTGCGCACTTCAGTGGTGCCAGCACCGATCTCCAGGAGCTTGATTGCACGGTAAAGACGGTTCACTTCTGACTCCCAGATGTAGCCCGCGCCACCGTGGATCTGGACCGCTTCGTTGAGCACCTTGTTCATGTTCTCGGCCGCGAACATGACCGACGCGGCCGTGATCTTGTGAATGTCGCCGCGTCCGCCGCCGCCAATTTCGAGGTCATTGGCGGCGCGCAATGCCTGGTAGGTGAATACCCGCATCGACTCAACCCAGACAAACATGTCGGCCAGCTTGGCGCGAATCATCTGGAAGTTTGCAATCGGCTGGCCGAACTGCTGGCGTGTTTGTGCGTATTCGAGCGCCAGCGCCAGCGCCCGTTCAGAAATGCCGAGGCAAAGCGGCGCGATCATGGCGCGCTCCAGATCCAGCCCGCTCATCACGATCTTTACGCCGCTGTCTTCTTCGCCAATCCGGTTGGCCGCCGGGACCCTGCAATTCTCGAACACCAGCTCGGCGGTCTGGCTGCCCCGAAAACCCATCTTCGTCAGTTTCTGGGCCACCTTGAAGCCGGGAAAATCCTTCTCAACGATGAAGGCAGAGATGCCTTTGGCGCCTTTGTCCCGGTTCGTTTTTGCATAAACCAGTAACACGTCTGCCACCGGCCCGTTGGTGATGTAAAGCTTGCTGCCGTTCAGCACATAGTGGTCACCATCAGGCGTGGCCACGGTTCGCATGGAACCCAACGCGTCAGAGCCCGCCCCGGGCTCGGTCAGTCCCAGCGCCCCGATGGTTTTGCCACTGCACAGGTCAGGCAGGTAGCGCCGCCGCTGTTCTTCGTTGGCATTGCGGTAGATGTTGAACAGGCACAGGTTTTCATGCGCCACCCAACTCAACGCCAGCGCATGGTTCCAGCGCGAAAAAGCCTGCAGCACCAGACCACTGGTGAACATGTCAAGGCCGGCACCGCCATAGCTCTCGGGCACTGTGATGCCGAAGTAGCCGGTCTTGCCGATGAGAGCAAACGCCTGGTCTGGCCACCACTCCTCATTGTCCATGCGCTGCGACAGCGGGTACAGCTCCTGCCTTGCAAAGCGGTCGGCGGCGTCGAGCACGGCCTGCTCGTCATTGGACAGGCCTGCGAAGCGCTGCATGGCCGACCCGACCGGCGTGTCTGCTGGGTTAGTTGCGGAATTTTTCATGGGATTTTGACGAAGTGGAAAAGGTAAATAGTCGTTGATAAATGAAGGCCCTATGGTCCAGCCAGCGTGAGTTCCGACAGGGATTGCGGGTGCCTGGA
>JAYVNK010000626.1:0-2638 GCA_043758475.1 Comamonadaceae bacterium
GGCTGATGGTGGCTGGCGACAGGCCCAGGCGCGCTTCCGACAGGCAAAAGGTCACGTTGTCTGACGCCAGCAGCACGTCGCACACCGCTGCCAGACCCATACCGACCGCATAGCAATCGCCCTGAACGCGCCCAACGATGGGGACAGGGCACTGGTAGAGCGTCCACAGCATGCCGGCCAGCATTTTGGCGTCTGCCTGGTTCTGCTCCCAGCTGTAATCGGCCATGGCGCGCATCCAGTTTAGGTCAGCGCCCGCGCAAAAGGCCTTGCCGTTGGCACCGAGGACGACCACGCGCAAGTCGTCCCGCTTCGACAAATCTTGAAACGTGTTCGTAAGCGCGGCAATCAACTCCGCGTTGAAGGCGTTGCGCACGTCGGGGCGATTGAGCGTGACATGGCACACCCTGCCGTCAAAGGCTTCATCAAAGCGGGTCTCAAGTACCGGCATTGAAACTGATGTGGGCACTGACATTCACTGGCTCCAGAATTGCAGGCCATGGCCCGGCATGGCGTCAAAATCACGGTCACTGTGGATCAGGCTGCAGTCATTTTCGATGCACCAGGCACCGATCAGCAAATCGATGGACGAGCGCACAGTGACGCCCTCCCCGCGCAGGCTGCGGTACATGCTGGCGGCTTTGAGGGCGACGGTTTCGCCGCCCGCCGCGTGCACTGGCAGGACGGCAAAAGCATCTTTCGCCATTCGCCATTCATGGTCAAAGCGGAAACCCCGCAGCACCTCCATCAGCACCACATCGAGCAGCACAATGTCGTGGCTGGAGTCATCGAGCACGGCGTCAAGCTGGGTGGCAGCGCGCGTGCTGCGGCCCCCAAGATAATCGATCCAGACGCTGCTGTCGGCCGTAATCATATGACTCATCTGGAAATACCGTGCGGCTTGGCCGCCGGATAAAGTGCAGTCGCAGGCTGCTGCACAGTGCTCTGCGACTGCGTCCAGTCCCCGTCAAGACTCCACTGCAACTTGCCGCGCAATGACCGCAAGTTTTGATAGGCCGCGCGGCGCGCTAGCAGGCGCAAACCTTCTTCCACCGCATCTTTTTTGGTTTTGAAGTCGCCGGCTTTCATGGCTTGAGCCATGAGCTTGTCGTCGATCACGATATTGGTGCGCATGAAAATTTAATGTGTAGTGTTTTTAAGAATTATACACATTCAATACCGTTTGGCAACTTCTTCCAGCATCACTTCAGTGGCTCCGCCGCCAATGCCCAGCACGCGGGCATCGCGCCACAGCCGCTCAATGGCGGTCTCGCGCATGTAGCCCATGCCGCCATGAAACTGCTGGCAGGTTTGCAGCACCTCGTTGACGAGTTCGCCCGTCAGCGCCTTGAGCATCGACACCTCCTGCACAATGTCGCGCCCCTGCTGGACGCTCCAGGCGCAGTGGTACATGAATTGGCGCGCCGCGCGGGTTTTGGCGTCCAGCATGGCGATACGCTGGCGAATCGTCTGCTTCTCCCACAACGTGGCGCCAAAAGCTTGCCGCTGGCGCACGTAATCCAGCGTGAGCTTGATGGCCTGGGTGCAATGGCCTACCGCCATTGCACCCAGGGCAATGCGCTCGGTCTGGAAGTTTTTCATCACCGAGTAAAAGCCCTTGCCTTCTTCGCCCAGCAAATTTCCTGCGGGAATGCGGCAGTCGTCAAAAATCAGCTCCGCCGTGTCGCTTGACAGCCAGCCGGTCTTTTTCAGCGAGCGCCCCACCGTGAAGCCGGGCGTGCCTTTCTCCACAATGAACATCGACATGTCGTGCCGCGCGGTGCCGGTTTTCGCTGCAATGAAATACAGGTTGGCGTGCACGCCGTTGGTGATGAACATCTTGCTGCCGTTGAGCACCCAGTGGTCGCCGTCTCGTTTTGCGGCCGTGCGCATGCCCGCCACGTCAGACCCCGCGCCCGGCTCGCTGATACCCACGGCGGTAATGGTCTCGCCCGCAATCACGCCGGGCAAGTAGCGCGCCTTCTGCGCCGCGCTGCCTGCATGATGCAGGTGCGGGCTGGCCATGTCGGTGTGCACCAGCGCGGTGATGATGAAGCCGCCAAAGGTGGACTGCGACAGCGCCTCGGCAAACACCAGGTTGGTCAGCGCATCGGCCTCTGCGCCACCGTATTGCGATTCGTACATCAAGCCAAACAGACCCGCCTGGCCCATCTTGCGCAAGACGTCACGCGGTACGCTGCCAGCTTCTTCCCAGGCGGCCGCGTGGGGTTCCACCTCGCGCTCAATGAAGCGGGCGATCTGGTCGCGCAGCAGCACATGCTCGGGCGTGATGTAGATGTTGTCCAAGTGCATACCAGTTTCTGCCCAAGCTACATCCGGAACAAACCAAATTTGGTATCCGCAATCGGCGCGTTCAGCGTGGCAGACATCGCCAGGCCCAGCACGCGGCGCGTGTCAGCCGGGTCAATCACGCCATCGTCCCAGATGCGGGCGCTGGCGAAGTACGGGTGCGACTGGTGTGCAAACTGGTCCAGCATCGGCTTCTTGAAAGCCGCTTCTTCTTCAGCACTCCAGGTGCCGCCACGCCCCTCGATGCCGTCGCGCCGCACGGTGGCCAACACGCCGGCCGCCTGCTCGCCACCCATCACGCCAATCCGCGCGTTGGGCCACATCCACAAAA
>JAYVNK010000627.1:0-8275 GCA_043758475.1 Comamonadaceae bacterium
TTTATATAATAGCAATTTCTTAATTTACGCCCGTTACTGATGTTGCCCGAATAGTGAATCGACCCAAAGCCTTCTGTTTATCAGTTGCAATATTTGCAAGTGAAAATGGCCAAGTCTGCCACCTGCTCGTTTCAAAACAGCGTAGGCCTGTCGCTTTTCTTCACTCGATCCTCGGCCTTTGCGGCTTTGAATGTCTGGCCACCGTAACTCATGTCCACAAACTTCAGCCGCTCATTGTCATTGAGCAGGCCTTCTATCGTCAGAATCTGGATTTTTGGCACTGGCGCGTGATACGGGCTTTCGTAGAAGCCCGCCGCCGCAGCGTCGCCCACCATTGGTTTGGTCGGCGGGTTCAATGTGATCAGAACCCCCACAGCGGCTTTTTCACGGCTCACGGTGGCAATCAGGTCACGGATCGCCAGGACGCCCACGTTGTCACCGCCCTTCACGCTGACGATGATCTTTTCGGTTTTGCCTTTGCCGACTTCCGGGTAGATCAGCCCGTCCACACCGCCGTCTGCGCCCTTCCTGCCGCCTTTGTAGGGTTGCGCGCCGACCAGTGACAGCGCCCAGTACTGGAACTGGTATTTGTCGCGTTCAGCAAGGTTGCGCGCGGCACCCAGGTCCTCGGGGCGGCCATCGATGGTGAACGCGCCCTTCTCTTTAAGTTCGGGGTAGCGCTCTTTCAAGCGGCGCTCGATCAGGCCGATGGACAGGTGTGTGATGTCGATGCCAATCCACTCGCGCTTGAGCTTCTGCGCAGCGTCCAGCGCAGTGCCGCAGCCGCAGAATGGATCCAGCACCACGTCGCCTTCCTTGCTGCTGGCCAGGATGATGCGTTCCAGCAGCGCGAGCGGTTTTTGGGTGGGGTAGCCGAGGCGTTCGGCCGCTTGGGAATTGATCGGGTTGATGTCGGTCCAGACGGTGCCCATGACACCCCCTTCCATTTCGGACAAATAGCGTTTGAGTTGCAGGCGTTTGGAAAAATCATGCTTTCCGCTTTTGTCTTGCGGATACCAAACCCGCCCTTCGGAATCCAGCTTTTTCATGGTGGCCCGCTCGTAGCGCCACCCTTTCTCAGGCCACGGGAAACCCTTCCACTCGTACATCATATTGGGGCGTGGGTTGGGGCTCGTCATGTTGTCCAGCCGATACAGGCCGCGCCCATCGCCGTCATCGTGCCTGTATTTGGTCGCGATGTAATTGTCCGAATGCGCCACCCGGGGGGTGTTCCAAGTGAATTTGGTGCCCTTGGTGTAAAAGAAAATCGTGTCTGCCACCCAACTCCATGTCTTGCTGTCACTGTGCGTCGTCGTGCGTTTCCACACAATTTCATTGCGGTAACTCTCTTTCCCAAACACCGCGTCCAGCACTATCTTCAAATAATGGCTCGCCGTCGGGTCACAGTGCAAGTAAAGGCTGCCGGCGGGCTTGAGCACCCGGTGCAACTCCAGCAAGCGGATGGCCATGCAGGTGAGGTAGGCCATCATGTCGTTCTCGCGCAGGAACGCACGCAACGCCCGCATCAACTCGGCCACGTCGGTGTTGGACTGCTGGCCAATCTGCCGGAACTCGTCCTCGGACTGGTCGCCCCAATGCCAGGTGTCGTCAAAGGCGGTGATCTGCGCGTCTGAAAACACATCATCCGCCACAGGTTCAACATCAGCCACTAGCGCGTCTTTTTTCGCCTTCCTGGCAAGCGTCTTGGGTGTCTTGAACAGCAAGTTGTAGTCGCGCTTGCTGTTGAAGGGCGGGTCCAGGTAGACCAAATCCACAGACGCGTCGGCCATGCGCTCACGCATCACCTGCAGGTTATCGCCAAAAAATAGTTGCCTGCTCATCTATTCACCCGCATACAAAGTTTTTTAGGGCTACATTTTCGGTAGCAATTCATCGCTATTCTATAGAGCCAGGCGACCCTGTTTTTGCGCACAGAAGACGGGTGCCCGAAGGGCCTGCGACACCTGTATCCTGGCGGCGCTGAGGTGGGTCAGGCGGCCCCAGAGTCAAACCATAGTCACTCTAGTACCCAGACACCCAAGTATCGGAACATGAAAGCGTGCTTTCACGGACGGCATGGTGCAGGACCTTGCAGCCTGCCAGACGACATTCAGCCTGGCCAATGACGTGCCCACCTGCACCGGCGCGCGCGATGGCATCTGCCTGTCTGCCGCACAAAAGACGGTGATCGGCAAAATCTTTAGCGGCATCACCACCAGCAGCGGCGCGCTGACCTATTCCTCATTCCCGTATGACGGCGGGCACGGCGGCGGGCACGGCGGCGGGTCTTCTGCCACCAACAGCGGCGTGCCGTTCTGGGAATTCTTTGCCGCGCTCAACCTGGATGCGGGTGCCACCGGCATCATCTTCAAGGTGCCACCAGAAAGCCCGGCCGGGTTCAACGGTCCCAATTTCTCGCTGACGACCAGCATCGATGCCCTTGTGGCAGGCATCAGCGCCACCAACGCGACCTGCACCGAGTCGGCCATGAGCTTCATGACGCCGCCCAACCCCAGCAACCTGACAACGCTGCAAACCCGTGGTGCAAAAATGATGGTCTAACACGGCATGAGCGACCCAATCTTCCCGGTCAACGACACCGAGGCCTGGTACAAGGGTGTGCAGGCCACCCATGGCACCGCAGCACCCGGATTTGCACGGTTCTTCCGCGTGCCCGGCATGGGCCACTGCTCTGGCGGCCCCGCTGCCGACCAGTTTGACATGCTGACGCCGCTGGTGAACTGGGTTGAAAAAGGCCAGGCACCTGATACCGTGATTGCCACGGCGCGCGGTGCCCGCAACGCTGGCGGCGTGAATGCCGATGTGCCCGCCACATGGGCTGCCAACCGCGCGCGGCCTTTGTGCGCTTACCCCAAAGTGACGCGCTATGGCAGTTCAGGCAGCATTGAGGAGGCTGCAAGGTTCACGTGCCAGTGACTTGCAAGTGGCGTGCTCATGACACGCCAATGACCGTCAACTCTGGATGCGGCGCAGTGCATTGACGTGGTCGGCGACCGCGTCAATGTCCAGGCTGTCCTGCGAGTTGGCCAAGTAGGTTTCCAGATCATGCACCGCCTGGCGCGTGTCGCCAAGCTGGGCATGCACCAGGCCGCGGTCACGGTACTCGGACCAGGCTTGCGGCAACAGAACGATCAGTCGGTCCATCACGGCAATCAATCTCGGCCAGTCCTGCTGCGAGCGGTGAATTTCCTTCAAATTGCGCAGCATCCGGGCGATGATGTCGCGCGGCGGGCTTGATTGCAGGTACAGGCCCAAAGGCACCTCGTAATCGTCCACCAGGCCGCTGCGCCTTTGGTACGGCTCCAGCCGCTCTGACAGCTGTTCACGGCTGAGGGACTTGCCATCAAACGGGTCAATCACCACCTGGCCTTTTGGCAGGTTCACCTTGACCATGAAATGCCCTGGAAACCCCACACCCCGAGCCGCCAGCCCCAGCCCCTGCGCCAGTTCGATCCACAGCACGGCCAGCGAGATGGGAATGCCGCGGCGCGTGCGCAAAATCACGTTAACGTAGCTGTTTTCGGGGTCATAGTAGTTGTTGACATTGCCGCCAAAACCCAAATCTGCAAAGAACAACTGGTTCAGCACCCGCAGCTTGTGCATGGGCGGCGCATCGGCTGGCAGGCGTCGCTTGAGCCGCGCCAGCAATTGGTCCACATCGCCCAGCACCTGCTGCACGTCAAGGTCCGGATACTCGTCCTGTGCCAGGCTGATGGCAGCTTCCAGCAGCGGAAAATCTGTGTCGCTCTGGACCAGCGAGGCAAAGTAGACGAGCGGGGTGGGAACTTCAAACGACAGATACATCGTGACGGTTTTCAGAAGCTGGGTTAGTTTGGTTTAGTCTGGTTTAGTGGCTGTAAGTCGATGGGGCCAAAGCGCCATTTTGCAGCCAATTGACGGGGAGGCCAACGGCGCTTTGCCGTCCTGAACGCCGCGTCAGCGCCGGATGAACTGGCGCAGCTTCAGCCCGGCAGCCCAGGTTGATATAAAATAAATAGCAATAGATGCAGATAGGACAAGGGCCATAAGCCAAACTCTTTTCCAATTCTCGCCATGCATCTGGGTCCAGGGGATGGCCCCGGCGGCCCACATCAAAAACACTGCCAGCAGCGCACTGGCGGCAACCACTTGCAGCAGAAAAACACCCCAGCCCGGCTCTGGCGTGTAGCTGCCGCGCCTGCGCAGGCCAACCAGCAGCCACACGGCGTTGACCAGTGCGCCTATGCCGATGGACAGCGTGAGCGCGGCATGCTGCAACAGGGGCACCAGGGCAAAATTCAGCATTTGGGTGATGACCAGCACGGCAATGGCGATGCGCGCTGGCGTTTTCATGTCATGGCTGGCGTAAAAGCCGGGTGCCAGCACCTTGATGGCGACCACGCCCACCAGGCCAACGCCCCACCCCATCAAGGCCAGCGTGGTTTGCTGAACGTCAAATTCGGTGAATGCGCCATAGTGAAAAATCACGGCGACCAGCGGTTTGGCAAAGGTCAGCAGTGCCACCGAGCAGGGCACCGCCAACAACACCACCAGCCGCAAGCCCCAGTCCAGCATGGCGGAATATTTCTCAGGCTCATTGGCCGCGTTGGCCCCGGCCAGTTGCGGCATCAGCACCATGCCCAACGCGACGCCCAGCATGGCGGTGGGGAATTCCATCAGGCGGTCTGAGTTGCTCAGCCAGGTGACGCTGCCCGCCGCCAGCCTGGACGCGATCTGGGTGTTGATGAACAGCGATATCTGCGCCACGCCAACGCCCAGCAGCACTGGCACCATGAGCCGGGCGACGTTTCGGGCGGCAGGGTCGTTCCACGCTGATTTCAGCATCGCCCATTGCAGCCCAATTTTGGGGAACAGGCCAAGCCGCAACAGCGCGGGCACCTGCATGGCCAACTGCAGCACACCGCCCAGCATGACCCCCACAATCTGGGCATAAATCGGCTCAATGCCGTGCGCCTTGAACCAGGGCGTGCCCCACACGGTGGCAGAAATCATGGCCAAATTCAGCAGCACCGGGGTGGCGGCAGGCACAGCAAACTGACGCCAAGTGTTCAGGATGCCCGAGGCCAGCGACACCAGCGAGATGAAGAACAGGTACGGGAACATCCAGCGCGTCATGAACACCGCTGCCGAAAACGCCTGCGGCTCCTTCTGCAAACCACCCGCCATCAGCCAGACCAGCAGCGGCGCGCCCAGCACGCCGAGCAGCGTGGTGAGCAGCAGGACCCAGGTCAGCGCCGTCGCCACGCTGTCGATCAGCGGCTTGGTGCCAGCCAGCCCGTGGCGGGCTTTGCAGGCCGCCAGCACAGGCACAAACGCCTGGCTGAACGCACCTTCGCCAAACAGGCGGCGAAACAGGTTGGGAATGCGAAACGCAACGTAAAACGCATCCGTCATCGCGTTGGCGCCAAATGCAGCAGCAAATAGCTGGTCGCGCACCAAGCCTGCCACACGGGAGGCCAGCGTCAGCAGGGAAATGGTGGAAGCGGCTTTGAGCATGGCTTGGGGAAGGAGGTGCGACCGGCGAGTGTAGCCGGGGCGTTAATCCGGCCAAACACCCGGCCAGCCGGGCTATCTGCGGTTTTGGCCAGACTGTTACAATAGAAAGCTTTGCTGGCATCATCCTCAGACACTAGGAATACTCACTATGGCATCTACCAAACCGAAGAAAAAGAACCCGCGCCTGGCGTCGGGCCGTAAACGCGTCCGTCAGGACGTCAAAATCAACGCCGCCAACACGTCTTTGCGTTCACAGTACCGCACCGCCGTAAAGAACGTTGAAAAAGCCGTCGCGTCGGGCGACAAAGACAAAGCCACTGCGGCTTTTGGCAAGATGCAGGCCGTGGTGGACACCGTCGCCGACAAAGGCATCTTCCACAAAAATAAGGCAGCGCGCGACAAGAGCCGCCTGTCCAGCCGGGTGAAAGCCCTGGCCCTCAGCGCAAACCAGGCTGCTGCCCCGGCAGCAGCCACCAAACCGGCTTGATCTAACCATCAAACCACTCGCACGGACGGGTTCGTCAAAACAACCAGTCTGCCGTTTGTAACGGGTGCGCTGCCAGCAAAGCCAAGCACAAACAAACCAGCCGCCAGAGCGAAAGTCCTGGCGGCTTTTTTGTCGGCGGTCAGTTCTGCAAACCTCCCAGCAACGCCGCAACCCAATACGCCTGAATCAACCACTGAGCCATCAGACAACTGAAGCGCAGCAGCACCGCGCGGTTGCGCGTGGAAATAAGGTGGACGGAGGATTGCGCTACTCGGGCCGCAAGTGCCCAAAGCGCGAGCGGGTCAGTCAGGGCGGTATTGGCCGCTGAACATGGACACCCCCAGGATGCTGGCAAACACTGGCAAATTTTCATAGCCATTGGCATGCGCACGGCAGAGTCGGCCGGAGAAGGGCGAGACATCCTCGCCGCCCGCAGCAAAGCTGTTGGCATAGCGAACACAACGCAGCGTGAGTGCGCCGCGCAGCATGGCAATGCCCGCCAGAAGAATCATTGTCCAGGCTGCGAAACCCAACAGTGCCAAGGCGGAATGAGTCACTCTGCGCACCCTTTCCCAATCAGAACGGGGCTTTCAGGGCTTCAATCCGCTCGGCAGCTGATTCCTCAAACATGCGCACCATCGCCTGCGCACTGGGGCTGGCCTGATCTGGTGAGCCGTTGCTCCGGCAGCACCCAGCAGTTCCACGCCATTGCAGATGCCCACCGTCCAGGTCGAGCTGGCATTCAGGCGGGCGATGGTGCTGACCAGCTCATCATCATGAATCCCCTTGAACACGCCACGCCCGCCCGGCACATAAAGAATGTCGGTGCTCTGTGTTTGGCCAAAAGTGCGGTAGCCCAGCAGCGCCAGGCGGCGCGTATCAGCCGTAATCAAGCCTTGGGTGGCGGCAATGAATTCGACCTCCATGCCCGGCAAATTGGCCAGCACTTCGTAGCCACCCACGATGTCAAGCGCGGTAAAGCCGTCAAAAAGCACAATGGATAAACGCATGAGAATCTCCTTGATGCATGCCAAAGCGGCATGCTGGGATTGTGCGAAGGGCGACAAAAGACGTCTAATGCCTGAATTGACAGTTTTATGTGCAAAATTGCCAAATATTCAATTTCAGCCTTTGATCCGGTTTCGCTATGACCCGTTCCAAACCCTTTCGCATCGCTCTGCTCGCCTACGACGGCTGCATGGCGCTTGAAATTATTGGCATTTCCGACGTTCTGCTCGTAGCCAACCACGTCGCTCAGGCCATGGGTAAAGCAGGGGCCACGCCGCTGGAAGTTCGCGTCGTCAGCATGAAAGGGCGCATGATTCGCGCAGCAGGCGGCATCGCTCTGGGTACACAGCGCCCACGCGGCACGTTTGCCTTGCTCATCGTGCCCGGACTGGAGGTGATTCAAGGCACTCAGTGGCCCGCCAAGCTGGCCCGCCTGCAGCCTGAACTGACCTTCATTCGAAAAAGCTTTTCACGGGGAACTCACCTGGCCTCGGTGTGCGTGGGCAGCTTTCTGTTGGGCGAGGCTGGTTTGCTGGACGGCCGCCAGGTGACCACCGCATGGATCATGGCCGAAGACCTCGCCCGCCGATACCCGCTGGCTCGAGTCAATCCCCAAGCCATCGTACTGGAGGATGGTGCCGTCATCACAACTGGCGCGATCAGTTCCACCTTTGACCTGGCGCTTCACTTGGTCAGGCGGATTTTGGGTGCCGACGTCGCCAGCGCCACCGCCCGCATTGCCCTGCTGCCCAAGCCGCGTTCCAGCCAGGCCCCTTACGTTGACGCAAATCTCATTGCCCCACATTTGCCCAGTTTCTCAGCCAGTGTGACGCAGTGGTTAGCGCAGAGAATGACAGAACCCTTCAACCAGTCTCGGCTCGCACAGGCATTCTTTGTCGGCCCGCGCACGCTGTTGCGCCGCGTCAAGGCGGAGACAGGCATTACTCCCCTGACTCTGCTGCAGCAATTGCGGGTAGGTCGGGCCAAGCAGTTGCTCCACAGCACTGCGTCGAGTATTGAGAAGATTGTGGAATCGGTAGGCTACGCCGACACCGCCACTTTCAGTCGCCTGTTTGTCAGGCAAGTTGGCGAGACACCCGCACGCTATCGAAGTCGCAAATAGCGCTCAGGACTGGCGGGGCACAGGCGCTGCAAGCTCCATCTGCAAATCGTTGTCCTTGGCAAAATTCATGCAAAAGTCCCAGGCCATGACATCGTAGTCACGTAAATCGCGATTGACGATGACGCATTTCACGTCGCCAA
>JAYVNK010000628.1:0-2630 GCA_043758475.1 Comamonadaceae bacterium
TGTCTGCAGCCGTACCGACAGTATTTCCGACAGCATTGCCGCTGCCGATACCGATGCCTTGCTTTCAATCCTGAAAAACGACGCTATCGCACCCGACGACGCCCTGCCGCAAACCGGGCTGCCGCTGGCGCGTGAGCGTGCGTTGTCGGCGGCCTTCATCATCTCGCCCGATTACGGCACGCGGGCCAGCAGCGTGGTGCGCATCGGTCGGACGCAGTCCGAATTTGTGGAGCGCAGTTTTGACGCCCAGGGTGAGCTGGGCACGCAGCGCCACAGTCTCTTGATTGACCCCGGCGCGACAGGCATGAACAGCCGATGACTGCTCCTGTCAACCCGCCAGAAAATACCGAATCAGCCTACGCCTGGATGCGCCTGCTCGTTTCGCTGGCGCTGATGACCATTGGCGGCGCGGGCATGTACTCGGTCACCGTCGTGCTGCCGCGCATTCAGGCCGAGTTTGGCGTGGCGCGGGCCGATGCGTCACTGCCCTACACGCTGACGATGATCGGCTTTGGGCTGGGCGGCATTTTGATGGGACGCCTTGCGGACCGTTTTGGCGTGATGGTGCCGGTGATGATTGGTGCGGTCGGTTTGGGGCTGGGCTTCGTCGCGGCGGGCAGTGCGGGCAGCGTTTTGCAGTTCACCCTGGCGCAGGGCGTTTTGATGGGGCTGCTGGGCACGTCAGCCACCTTTGCGCCACTGGTGGCAGACACGTCGCAGTGGTTCACCCGCAGGCGCGGCATTGCGCTGGCCATCTGCATGAGCGGCAACTACCTGGCCGGTGCCGTGTGGCCGCCCATCGTGCAGCACTTTGTGGGCAGCGTGGGCTGGCGACAGACCTACATTGGCATAGGAGTGTTCTGCCTGCTGGCCATGTTGCCCCTTGCGCTGGTGTTGCGGCGCAGGCCGCCGGTGGCTGCGGCGCTGGCTGAATTGAGTGCGTCATCCCAGGCTCTGTCTGGCGCGCCCAACGCTGCGTCTTCAGTTACTTCGCCGCCTTCGCCGCCTGCATGGCTGCCCGGACACCTTGGCCTGTCTGCCGGCATGCTGCAAGGCCTGCTGTGCGTGGCCGGCGTGTCGTGCTGCGTGGCGATGTCGATGCCGCAGGTCCACATCGTGGCCTACTGTGGCGACCTCGGTTTTGGCGCGGCCCGCGGTGCCGAGATGCTGTCGCTGATGCTGGGCATGGGTGTCGTCAGTCGGCTGGCATCAGGCTGGATATCGGACCACATTGGTGGCTTGCGCACGCTGCTGCTGGGTTCGGTGCTGCAAGGCATTGCGTTGCTGCTGTTTTTGCCGTTTGACGGGCTGGTGCCCCTGTACGTGGTGTCGGGCATGTTTGGGCTGTTTCAGGGCGGCATTGTGCCCAGCTATGCACTGATCGTGCGGGAGTATTTCACACCGCAAGAGGCTGGTGCACGGGTCGGCACGGTGCTGATGGCCACGCTGTTTGGCATGGCACTGGGTGGCTGGATGTCGGGCAAGATTTTCGATTTGACGGGCTCGTACAAAGCCGCATTTTTTAATGGCATTGCGTTCAACCTGCTCAACATCAGCGTCGTGCTGTTTTTACTTTACCGGGTGCGCCTGGCGCGGCTGGCGCAGGGTGCACCGCTGGCCCGGGCTGCGTGATGCCGCATCATGGGGCCGGGCGCCGCGCTTGAAATTCGGCAAACTGGCCGAATCTGCTGTTCAAAAAGGTGACCGCCATGAAATCAAAAATGAAAATTGACTTTGTGTCTGACGTGTCGTGCCCATGGTGCGTGATCGGGCTCAAGTCGCTGGAAACCGCACTGGGCCGCTTGGGTGACCAAGTGGCGGCGGACATTCACTTCCAGCCGTTTGAGCTGAATCCGAAAATGCCCGCCGAAGGCCAAGACATCGGCGAACATCTGGCCCAAAAATACGGCTCCACCCCCGAGCAAAGCCAGCGCAACCGCGAAGCCATCCGCGCGCGCGGTGCCGAGGTGGGATTCACCTTTGGCATGGCCAATCGCAGCCGCATCTACAACACATTTGATGCGCATCGCCTGTTGCACTGGGCTGAAAATGAAGGCCTGCAACTCGCCCTCAAAGAGGCCCTGTTCACAGCGTATTTCACCCACGGCGAAAACCCGAGTTCGCATGCCGTGCTGGCACGGATAGCTGGCGAGGTGGGTTTGAACATCAAGCGCGCGCAGCAGATTCTGGCCAGTGATGAATATGCCAGTGACGTGCGCGAGCGCGAGAAGTTTTACCTGGACCAGGGCATTCACGCGGTGCCGGCAGTCATCATCAACGACCGGCATTTGATCTCAGGCGGGCAACCCGCCGAGGTGTTTGAGCAGGCACTGCGCAAGATTGCCGCTGAAGCGTAGAACCAGTGTCTATCACCGGTGTCAGGAGTTTCAGTTGCACGCATGTCACTACAATTAAAGTAGCTAGATATGCAGAGTGCACGGGGGATTCAGGCATATTTATGGTGAAATTTCCATGAAATTCGGCCACCAGTGGCAAATCGTATGATTTGGGCATGAAGCCCCACCATCCGCAACAGCGCCGCAACTTGCTGAAGCTGGCGGCTGCCAGCGCCACCTCACTCTGGCTGCCGCGCAGCGCGTGGAGCCAGCCCAAATTCAACAGCGATCCTT
>JAYVNK010000629.1:0-2629 GCA_043758475.1 Comamonadaceae bacterium
TCGACGTCGAAGATCACATACGCGCTCATTTCTGCTCCCAGCTTGATTGATGCCAGATTTTGGAACTGCTCTCTTCTTGGGCACTGAGCTGCTTTGGCACTCGCAGCTGCGGCCTCTCGTTGTAACGCCTAACGTAATGTACCTTGCAAAACCTGCAAATTAAAACACCCGTTGCAATGTAATGCGTCCATAAAAATCTTCCAAAAGTGTTTCTGTGTAAAGGTTTCAACCCGCATAGCTGTTTATTTATCCAGTTATAATTTAAACCATGAAACCCGGCAACGCGCCTTTGAAGTCAATCCGCCTTCTGGATCAGGTTCGCGAGCGCATTCGTTACTTGCACTATAGCCTGAGCACGGAAAAAGTCTACCTTTACTGGGTGAAATTTTTCATCCGCTGGCATGGGCGCGATGGTCGCATGAGGCATCCGCGCGACATGGGGCCGCGTGAGGTCGAGTCCTTTCTGACCATGCTGGCCACTGAGCGAAAAGTTTCCGCCTCTACCCACAACCAGGCCTTGAGTGCTGTTTTGTTTTTGTACCGCGAGGTGTTGGACATCAAGCTGCCTTGGATGGAAGACATCAACCGCCCTGCCAACAAGCGCCGCATCCCCAGCGTGATGACGCGTGACGAGGTGGCTGGCCTGCTGGCGCAGATGGAAGGTGAAACCGCGCTGCTGGCGCGTCTGCTTTACGGCACCGGCATGCGCCTGATGGAAGGCATTCGCCTGCGGGTCAAAGACGTTGATTTTGACCGCCTGGTGATCATCGTGCGTGAGGCCAAAGGCAACAAAGACCGGGTCGTGATGCTGCCCCGTTCACTGGCGGCAACGTTGCGGTGCCAAATGTTGGCAGCCCGCGCCGTGTGGGAGGCAGACCGCCAGGCCCAGCGCGGCGGGGTTGAAACGCCCCATGCACTGGAAGCCAAATACCCCAAAGTGGGCCAAACCTGGGGCTGGTTCTGGATGTTTCCGTCACCCACGCTGTCGGTTGACCCGCGCAGCGGTGTTGAGCGGCGGCATCACCTGTTTGAGGAGCGCCTGCAACGCGCGTTGAAGAAGGCCGTGCCCTTGGCGGGCATTGTCAAACCTGTTTCTGTGCACACGCTGCGCCATTCGTTTGCGACCCATCTACTGCAAGCCGGCACCGACATCCGCACGGTGCAAGAGCTGCTGGGTCATTCCGATGTGTCCACCACCATGATCTACACCCACGTGTTAAAGGTGGCAGCGGGTGGCACGGCCAGCCCGCTGGATGCGCTGTCGATGGCTTGACCGGCTGGTCCAAATCGCTTGATTTGATTATTTTCAAAAATGATAGCTAATTATGTAACAGGAACGCGGGCTAGGAGTAAATTTCATTGCTAAATCATGCCAAATCCAGTCCTCATCCCCGTCCACGCCATCAAAGG
The DNA here is from genome assembly GCA_043758475.1 of Comamonadaceae bacterium. GTDB lineage: Bacteria > Pseudomonadota > Gammaproteobacteria > Burkholderiales > Burkholderiaceae_C > JANYCG01. The sequence goes on from JAYVNK010000629.1 coordinate 1,411, forward strand.
CCGTGGCTCGGCTACGCACATTGCGCACCGATTTTCGCGGGACGAGCGCGCAGCGTTTGACGATGGCTGGGGCACGCTGGAGGATGGCGCGGCCGAATCTGCAGACAGGCTGCCGCTGCAAACTCAGGTGACGTTTGAAGATTGCAAAAGCGCCATCACCCACAACGACTCGCCCGACATTTATTTTGACTACGGCCTCAACCCTTACCGGGGCTGCGAGCATGGCTGCGTGTACTGCTATGCACGGCCCACGCACAGCTATCTTGGCCCGTCGCCGGGGCTCGATTTTGAAACCAAAATCATTGCCAAGCGCAACCTGGCCGAGGTGCTGGCGCGGGAGCTGCAAGCGCGCAGCTATGTGCCCAAACTGATAGCCCTGGGCACCGTGACCGACGGCTACCAGCCGATTGAGCGGGACCTCAAAATCACCCGCAGTGCGATTGAGGTTTTGGCGCGCTGCCACCACCCCGTGGCCATCGTCACCAAGGGCAGTGGCGTGGAGCGTGACCTGGACCTGCTGGCCCCCATGGCCGCGCGCAACCTGGCCGCTGTGTACGTGACCATCACCTCGCTGGACGGCGCACTCACCCGCAAGCTGGAGCCGCGGGCTGCCGCCCCGCATCGGCGCCTGCGCACTATCCGCGCGCTGGCCGACGCGGGCGTGCCCGTGGGCGTGAGCGTGGCACCGCAAATCCCGTTCATTAACGAAGACATGGAACAAGTGCTGCAAGCCGCCTGGGACGCCGGCGCCCGCACTGCGTTTTACACCGTGCTGCGCCTGCCGTGGGAGCTGAACCCGCTGTTTCAGGAATGGCTCAGCCTGCACTACCCGCTGCGCGCCGCCCGCGTGATTGCCCGAGTGCAAGACCTGCGGGGCATTGACGACAACGCCAGGCGAGACGGCAAGGTCTACGACAGCAACTTCAAAACCCGCATGAAGGGCAGCGGATTGTGGGCGGATTTGATCAGGCAGCGGTTTGAAAAAACCTGCGCCCGCCTGGGCTTTAACCAGCCGCGCATGCCCATGGATCGGGTGGCGCTGGACGTGAGCCAGTTCCGGCCTGCGATGCTGTCAGGGCAGGGCGATCTTTTTTGACGCCAGCTCGCCCACCGCCAACAGCGTGTTGACCGGATTGATACTGGACGGGTCCAGCCGGTGGGTTTGCACAATTTCCTGAAAATCGGGGTCTTTTATGGCTGTAGCCCCTGTCCACACTGC
>JAYVNK010000630.1:0-2629 GCA_043758475.1 Comamonadaceae bacterium
CCCGCAGGAGGCCGAGAACCTGCTGGTCACGCATCCCACGGTGATGGACGTGGCGGTGTTTGGCGTGCCCAACGAAGAGCTGGGCGAAGAGGTGAAAGCCGTGGTGCAGCCGCGCGACATGCAGGATGCTGGCCCGGCGCTGGAGGCCGATCTGATTGCGTTTTGCCGCACGCATCTGTCGCACCTCAAATGCCCCAAGTCGGTTGACTTTGAGGCCGAGCTGCCGCGCCATCCCACGGGCAAACTGTACAAGCGGTTGCTGCGCGACCGCTACTGGATGGGTCATGCGAGCAAGCTGGTGTGAGGGGCTATCGGATCCGCGCCTGCCGGTGAACTGTCAAAAAAAGAACGTCGAAAACCATCCCAAGCAGCACCCAGAGAAACACCCCACCCCATGATCAAACGCACCCTTTTCACCACCGACCACGAAGCCTTCCGCGACAGCTTCCGCCGCTTTCTTGACAGGGAAATCGCGCCCTTCCACGCCGACTGGGAAGACCAGGGCTATGTGGACCGCGAGGTCTGGCGCAAGGCCGGTACCAACGGCTTTTTGTGCATGGGCATGCCCGAAGAATATGGGGGCAGCGGGGCTGACAAGCTGTACACCGTAGTGCAACTGGAAGAGCTGGCACGCGGCGGCTACAGCGGCGTCGGCTTCTCGCTGCACAGCGAAATCGTAGCACCCTACATCCTGCGCTACGGCACACCCGCCCAAAAGCACAAGTACCTGCCGCTGCTTGCACGGGGCGAACTTATTGGCGCGATTGCAATGACCGAGCCCTCGGCTCGGACCTGCAGGGCATCAAGGCCACTGCCATGCTGGAGGGCGACCGCTACCGGCTCAACGGCGCCAAGACCTTCATTACCAACGGCTGGCATGCCGACCTGGTGATCGTGGTGGCCAAGACCCGGCCCGACCTGGGTGCCAAAGGCACCAGCCTGCTGCTGGTGGAGCGCGGCATGCCGGGGTTTGAGAAGGGCAAGCGCCTGAAGAAAGTCGGCATGAAGGCGCAGGACACGTCCGAGCTGTTTTTCAATGATGTGATGGTGCCAGTGGACAACCTGCTGGGCGGCCCGCCCATGGAGAACAGGGGTTTTGTGTGCCTGATGGAACAACTGCCGTGGGAGCGGATTCAAATTGCGCTGGGTGCCACCGCCAAATCCCAGGCGGCGATTGACTGGACCGTCGCCTATGTGAAAGAGCGCAAGGTGTTTGGCCAGCCCGTAGGCAACTACCAGAACACCCGCTACGTGCTGGCCGGCCTGCAGGCGCAGGTGCAGGCCGCGCGCGTGTTTGTGGACAAATGCATGGAGCTGCTGCTGGCAGATGCGCTGGACACCGACACCGCGTCCATGGCCAAACTGATGACCACCGAGCTGCAATGCAAGGTGATGGACGAATGCGTGCAGCTCCACGGCGGCTATGGCTATATGTGGGAATACCCGATTGCCCGCGCGTATGCCGATGCCCGCGTCTCGCGCCTGTATGGCGGCACCAGCGAGATCATGAAAGAGGTGATCAGCCGCGGGATGGGCCTGGGCGGGCGGTGAACTTCAGTTTGCCAGAGCGCGTTACCACAGCGAGTTCAAGTGCCCCGCCACCAGCCTGAAACCACGCTGCGCCATCGCACGCGCCTCGGCTTCATCATGCGTGACCAGCACCGTGGCAATGCCTGCCTGCGCAATGCGCTTGCAGAACTCTTCGCGCAGTTTGCTGCGCAACTCGGCGTCCAGCGCCGAGAACGGCTCGTCCAGCAGCAGCAGGCGCGGCGCGGTAATGAGGGCGCGCGCCAAGGCCACGCGCTGCTGCTCGCCGCCTGAAAGCGTCGTCACTTTATGCGTCGCGTGTGGCCTCAAGCCAAAGCGGGCCAGCATCTCCTGCGCCTGCTGCCGTGCTGCCGCGCGGGGCATGCGCTGCTCCACCAGGCCAAAGGCGACGTTGTCCTGCACATTGAGGTGAGGGAACAACGCAAAGTCCTGAAACATCAGCGCAAAGCCACGCCGCTCGGGTGCCGTGCGGGTGATGTCAACGCCATCGAACCCCACGCTGCCGCCATCCAGCGGCTCCAGCCCCGCGATCATTTTGAGCAGCGTGCTTTTACCGGTGCCAGACGGCCCCAGCACGGCCACGGTTTCACCTGCGGCGACTTGCAGGTTCAAACCATCGGCCAGCAGCCAGCGGCCGCCTGCAGCATCGTGGAAAGTCTTTTGAATGGCTTTGAGTTCAAGCAAGCGGCGACTCCCTGGAGGGTGACGTTTCGATCAGCACAAACGCCAGCAGCGCCAACCCCATCAGCAGGCAGGCCAGCACCATCGCCGCGTCCAGATTGGCCGCGCCCGGGCGGCCAAGCCGCTGGTAAATCAGCGTGGTGAGCGTGGCCCATTCCGGGCGAGACAAAAACAGCGTGACCGCAAATTCGCCCAACACGGTAGCCGCCGCAAACGCCATGCCCCGGCGCAGCGCGGGCGCGATCATCGGTAATGTGACGCGCCAGAACACCCGCAGCGGCGTTGCGCCCAATGTCTGCGCCGCCTGCAACATCTGCACCGGCAGGCTGTCCAGCGCGGAGGCGACCGACTTGGCCACAAACGGGTAAGCCAGCAACGCGTAAGCGGCAATCAACAAAGG
>JAYVNK010000631.1:0-2623 GCA_043758475.1 Comamonadaceae bacterium
AGCATGACGCAGATGGTCAGCAAACGGGCGTTCTCCGGCTACTGGGAATATCACCTCGATTCGGCCGTGTTCACCAGCCCGCCCATTGGCAACCACTCGGGTGCGCCGCTGTTCAACCAGCGCGGCGAGCTGATAGGCATTGGCAGCCTGTTCGTGACCGATGCCCTGGGCGGCAACCGGCGCCTGCCCGGCAACATGTTTGTGCCGGTCGATCTGCTCAAGCCGATTTTGGGGGAGATGCAGCAAACCGGCAGCACCAAACTAAGCCGCAGGCCCTGGGTGGGCCTGACGTCCAGCGAACAGGGCGGGCGTGTGCAGATTGTGCGGGTCAACAAGGATGGCCCGGCCCAGGCGGCAGGGCTGGAGGCGGGCGATTTTGTACTGGCCGTTGACGGCGCGAAAGTGGCCACGCTGGAGGCGTTTTACAAAAAGCTGTGGGAGCACGCCCAGCCGGATGATGAAATCACCCTAACCGTGCTGCAAGGCGCTGATGTGAAGACCATCAAGCTCAAGGCGGTAGACCGCATGAGCACGATGCAGAAGCCGGACGGGATTTAGGGAAATTCCGGCCGGCCCCGACCGGTACCGACAGATCCAGGCAAAGCCAGGTCAGTGGAGCCGGTTTTTGCGTAGATCTGCCGGATTGCGCGCAGTTCAGGCACTTTTTAAGTGTAGTTTTTACCTATAGCCCCCGTCCATACTGAATAATTAGCTATTTTTTATGTAGCAAACCGCTTTCCACCGTGGGGTAGCGCAGCACCAGCTTGAGTTCGCGTTTCATGCGCGTGTTGTCCAGCAGGCGCGATTCACCCATGAAACTCAGCAGCGCCAACGGCAACTGCGTTTGGGCCGTGCTGCGCGGCACGCGCGGTGGGCGCGGCAGGCCGTACAAGTCGGCCGCCAAGTCAAAGTAATCACCTATTTTGAGCTGCGTGTCGTCATTGATGTTGTAGATGCGCTGCGGCTTGCCACGCCACAGCGCGCTTGCGCAGGCGCGCGCCAGGTCATCGGCATGGATGTGGTTGGTGTAGACATCATCGGCGGCTTGCAGCACCGGCGTACCGTTGAGCAGACGCGCACGCGGCGTGCCACCTTCCCGGTCGGGCGCGTAGATGCCGGGGATGCGCAAGATCGTGCTGCGCACGCCAGTCGCCCTGCCGAAGTGCCGCACCCGGCGCTCAGCGTCAATTCGCCTTGAAGCCCTTGCAGTATATGCATTGACAGCTCTTGTTTCAGTAGCTATTTCACCCCTGCAATCGCCATAGACGCCGCTGGTGGAGCCGTAGACGAAAGACGTGGGCGCGCTGCGCAGGCGCAACGCAGCGGTCAATGCGCGGGTGCGCGGGTCGCCCGTGCCCTCGCCCGGCGGCGGTGCCAGGTGCACCACCCGCGTGGCAATGCCCGCCAGGCGGCACAGCGTGTGGGGCGCATCCAGATTGCCCAGCAGCGGCGTGATCCCTTGCTGGCGCAGCGTGGTCATGCGCTCCGGCGACGAGGTCAGCGCCATCAGGCGCACTCGCCCCGCCACGGCACGGGCCACACGCAGGCCCACATCACCGCAGCCGACGATCAATAGCCTTTCACGGCGAAAGCGGGCAGGCAAGGCACCCAGCGGGTATTGGTTTGAAGGCAAAATTGGAGCTTGTCCGTAAAAGACCTTGAGGATACCGAAAACATGACCCCCACCGCAACACAGCACGCCCTTCCCGAACACGCTACGCCGCCCACGCTGGCGCAGCTTCATGAAATCAACGCCGGCATGCAGGCCTTTCAGGTCAGCGTGCAGCCCAGCGGCCGCTGCTTTGGCGTGAATGAGGGCGAGGCCATGCTGGCCGCAGGCATCCGCCAGGGCGTGGGCCTGCCTTATGGCTGCAAAGACGGGGCCTGTGGCTCCTGCAAGTGCAAAAAAATCAGCGGCGTGGTGATCCACGGCCCGCACCAGAGCAAGGCCTTGAGCGATGAAGAAGAAGCCAATGGCTTTGTGCTGACCTGCTGCGGCGTGCCCTACAGCGACGTGGTGCTGGAGTCGCGCCAGGTGACCGAGTCGGGCGCTTTCCCCATCAAGAAAATGCCGTCCCGCGTGATGCTGCTGGAGAAAAAATCGCACGATGTGATGCTGGTCAAACTGCAGTTGCCGGCCAACGATGGCTTTGCCTACCACGCAGGCCAGTATGTCGAATTCATTTTGCGCGATGGCGCACGGCGCAGCTATTCGATGGCCACGGCACCGCGCCCTGCATTGACGGCCTTGACGACTGCACCTGCGCAGGCGGCGGCAGATGGCGCGGGCGGGCGGGCCACCGCGACACACACGGCACCCGCGCCCGGCCACGGCCTTGAGCTGCACATCCGCCACATGCCGGGTGGCAAGTTCACCGACCATGTGTTTGGTGCCATGAAAGAAAAAGAGATTGTGCGCATCGAAGGTCCGTTTGGCACGTTCTTCCTGCGCGAAGACTCTGCGAAGCCCATGATTTTGCTGGCCTCGGGCACCGGCTTTGCGCCGATCAAGGCCGTGATTGAGGACATGCAGATCAAGGGCATTGACCGGCCCGCCACGCTGTACTGGGGTGGCCGGCGGCCGGCGGATTTGTACCTGGACGATTGGGTCAAGGCCAAGATG
>JAYVNK010000632.1:0-2617 GCA_043758475.1 Comamonadaceae bacterium
CCCAGCGCGGTCAAAGCCTGCTGCCAGCTTGGCAACCGCCGGGTGCGCAGTGCCAGCAGCATTGCCAGGGCCGATACTGCGCCAAAACTGATAAACCGCCCCGCCGTCAAATCCACAGCGGACAGCCCCGGCGTCATGCGCGGGGCCACAAACACCAGGCCCCACAGCGCGCCCGCACCAATGCCGGCCAGGATTCCTGTCAGCACATCCAGCTACAACGCAAAGCCATCATCAGCGGCGATGACCGCGCCGTTGATGAAATGGCTCTGGTCCGAGCACAGCATCACCAGCAACGCGTCCAGGTCCTGCGGCTGGCCGATGCGTTTGCGCGGCAGCATCTGCACCAGCTTCTGGCCCTGCTCGGCCTGCCAGTGGTGGTGGTTGATCTCGGTGTCGATGTAGCCGGGGCAAATGGCGTTGACGTTGATGCCAAACTTGCCCCACTCCACCGCAAAAGCCTTGGTCATCTGGATCACCGCTGCCTTGCTCATGCAGTACACGCCAATCTGCGGCAGCACTTTGAGCGCTGCCATCGACGCGATATTGATGATGCGCCCGCCCGTGTAGTTGCCAGGGGCCGAGCCCTTGGCGCGGGCCAGCATGCGCTTGCCCACTTCCTGCGCCACAAAGAAAGCGCCTCTGACGTTGGTGTTGAAAATAAAGTCGAAGTTGTCCGTATCCACGTCTTGCAGGCGCTGGGTGCTGCTCACGCCCGAGTTGTTGACCAGAATGTCGATCGAGCCGACCTCAGTCTCGGCGCGTGCCACGGCTGCCTTGATGGAGCGCTGGTCGGTCACGTCCAGCTCAATCACATGGGCATCGCCCCCCTCGCCCTCTATCTGGGCGCGCAGTTCCTTGAGCTTTTCGACACGCCGGCTCGCCAGCACCACCGCCGCGCCGGCGCGTGACAGCGTGCGCGCAAACTGGGCACCCAGGCCGCCCGATGCGCCGGTGATGAAGGCCACCCGGCCGGATAGGTCAATGCTGTAAGCCATTCAGAAAATCTCCGCAAATTAGGTCGTAGCGACTATTGTGACAGCGCGCCTGCGAACCCCCTGCACCAGCGAATAAAATTGAGTCGGCTATGCTTGAAAAAATCAACAGCGAGTACCCCTCATGACCCCTCAAGAAATACTGGCTGCGCACGGCCCCCGTGAAGCGATGGAATACGACGTGGTCGTTGTGGGAGGCGGTCCCGGCGGCCTGGCCACCGCCATCCGCCTTAAGCAGCTCGCAGCCGCCAACAGCAAAGAAGTGACGGTGGTGGTGCTGGAAAAAGGCTCCGAGCCTGGCGCGCACATCCTCTCAGGCGCCATCATGGACCCCAGGGCGCTGACCGAACTGATCCCCAACTGGAAAGAACTGGGTGCCCCGCTGAACCAGCCGGTCACCGATGACGCAGTAACTTTTCTCAGCGAAAAATCGGCATTTCGCACGCCCAATCTCTTCCTGCCACCCTTTGCAGACAACCATGGCAATTACATCGTCAGCCTGGGCGCAGTGACCCGCTGGCTGGCCGAGCAGGCGGAAGGGCTGGGTGTGGAAATCTTCCCCGGATTTGCGGCGGCTGAAGTGCTGTACACCGACGATGGAAAAGTGAAAGGCGTCGCCACCGGCAACATGGGCGTGGGCAAGGACGGCGTGCCGGGCGAGAACTTCCAGCTCGGTATGGAGCTGCTGGGCAAATACACGATCTTCGCCGAGGGCGCACGTGGCCATCTGGGCAAGCAGCTGATTGCCAAATTCAAACTGGACGAAGGCAAAGACCCACAAAGTTTCGGCATTGGCGTCAAGGAACTCTGGGAAATCGACCCGGCCCGCCACACCCCGGGCTTTGTCATGCACACCGCCGGTTGGCCCATGGAGAGCGACACCTATGGCGGTGCGTTTTTGTACCACCTGGAAGGCAACAAGGTTGCGCTGGGCTTCATCACCGGCCTGGGCTATACAAACCCCTACTTGAGCCCGTTTGAAGAATTCCAGCGCTGGAAGACGCACCCCAACATCCGCTATTACTTTGAAAACGACAAGGGCGAAGTCACCGCCAAACGCCTGTCTTACGGCGCACGCGCCATCAATGCCAGCGGCCTGTCGTCCCTGCCCAAAACCGTGTTCCCAGGCGGTGCGCTGGTCGGTTGCAACGCGGGCTACCTGAACGTCAGCCGCATCAAGGGCAGCCACGCCGCCATCAAGACCGGCATGCTGGCCGCCGAAGCCGCATTCGATGCCGTGGTGGCGGGCCGCCGGCATGATGAGCTGAGCGCTTACCCCACAGCGTTTGAGAACAGCTGGCTGTACACCGAGCTCAACAAAGACCGCAACTTCAAGAACTGGTTCAAGCACGGCCTGACTGTTGCCACACTGATGAACGGTTTTGAGCAGCTCGTGCTGCGCGGCCGCATGCCCTGGACCGTGCGCCGCAGCAAACCAGACCACGCCTACCTGAAACCCGCCGCTGAATGCCAGCCCATCGACTACCCCAAACCGGACGGCAAGCTCACGTTTGACCGCCTCTCCAGCGTCTTCATCAGCAACACCAACCACGAAGAGCAGCAGCCCGCGCATTTGACTTTGAGGGACGCTTCAATTCCCGTCAGCATCAATCTGGCCAAGTACG
>JAYVNK010000633.1:0-2615 GCA_043758475.1 Comamonadaceae bacterium
TTCTGTTCTCCTGGTGGGTTGGGTTGCCGGATCCGGATTTTGAGACTGAATGTTACAGGCTTATGGGCATTTCACCATCACATTGGCGTTGGTTTTTACGCCTTTTTCAGGCTACGGGCGCGCGGCTGGCCGGCGCACCACAGCGTCGCCCGGCGCGTAGTCGGCCGCGCGCATCGGGCTTCGGGCGGCAATGAAGGAGCGCAATAAATCCGCGTCCACAAAGCCGGTGTCCACAAAGCTTTTTTGCGCCACCAGCTTGGGGTAGCCGTCACCGCCTGAGGCGACAAAGTTGTTGACCGTCATTTTGTAGCTCTTGGCCGGGTCTACGGGCGCGCCCTGAATGCTGGCGCTTTTGACAATGCCGCCTTCCATCACCAGGTTGACACCTGCAAACTGCGCAAATGCGCCCGATCCGGCCGACATTTTTGCCACGGCCGCCAGGTAGTCCATCACTTCCCGGCCGGTCAAATCCACGGTGACAATGGTGTTGCCAAACGGGTGCACCTTCAGCACGTCCTTGTAGTTAAGTTTGCCCGGCGGCAGCGAATCACGCACCCCACCGGCGTTGACCACCGCAAAGTCAGCGCGGGTTTTCTCCATCATGGCGCGCCCGATCAGCACGCCCAGCGCGGTGGGCTGGCTGCGCACGCTGTCGCGGTCGCCGTCAAATTTGGCATCGGTGCTGCCCACTTCGACCAGCAGCTTCTGTTGCCCGAATTCCTGGTACGGCGACAGCAAGGCCAGCATGTCCCTGTTCTCGCCAATGTCGCTGGTGTAGGGCACTTTGCTGGACTTGCCGTCGGCAGCCTTCACGGTCTGTTTCAGGTTGATGGGGATCAGCACGTAACGCACCAACCGGAAGTCGCCGTTGCGGAACTCAAAGTCGGCCCGGCCCACGTACTTGCCCCACTCATGCGCCTGCACAATCCAGGTGCCGTTTTGCCGGTCGGGCCGGCACACGGCACCGGGCACGTAGGCGCGGTCCAGCACATTCTCGGCTTTCATGCAGGCCGGGTTTTGGGTGTGGCCACCGACCACCAGATTCAGCCCGTTGACGGCGCGTGCCATCTCCACGTCGCCTGCTGCCTGGGTGCCGTGGTTGCCGTTTTCATAGTGGCCCATGTGGGTCGCGGCAATCACCACGTCGGCCTGCGCGCGAAGCGTGGGCACCAGCTTGGCGGCCTCGGCGATGGCGCTGCGGAACTCGATGTTTTTCAGGTTGTCGGGGTGCGCCATTTTCTGCGTGTCTTCGGTGGTGAGACCCATCACCGCCACCCGCACGCCGCCCAGGTCAAAAATCTTGTACGGCGCAAACATGCGTTCGCCGCTGCTGCTGTAGATGTTGGCCGACAGCATGGGGAATTTCGCCAGCTCGCGCTGCATGCGCAGCACCACAGGCGGCTTGTCAAACTCGTGGTTGCCCACGGCCATGGCGTCGTAGCCCAGCAGGTTCATGCCCTTGAAGTCGGGCACGGCGTCCTGCAGGTCAGACTCGGGCACGCCGGTATTCACGTCGCCGCCGTCCAGCAAGAGGCTGTAGCCGCCTGCTGCAGCCACCTCGCTGCGGATGCTGTCAATCACCGTCTTGCGCGCGGCCATGCCGTATTCGCCATCCGAATTTTTCCAGAACCGGCCATGGTGGTCGTTGGTGTGCATGATGGTGATGCGGTAGGTGCGGTCGCTCTGCGGCCCGCCAGCGGGCAGACCGGCGCAGCTTGCGAGAAACGCCACGGCCAGCGCGGCAGCCAGGGATTTTGTGAATGGCATGATGGGCTTTCGGGTGAGCTTTCGGGTGAGCAGGCAGAGGTTCAATTATGACGGTGCTGCGAGTCTCCGCGCGGGGCATGGCCGGGCACTGGCGGCGCGAAGAGCGTTACAAATAGGGGTGGTCAGGGCTTGCTGGTTGTGCGCACCAGTTCACTTCCAGCTCGGTGCCTTGCGCTGCGCTGCGCTTCGCCGTTGCCCCAAGAGCGCCGGATGTGCGTCAGCATGGCGGCCAGGTTGTTATCGTCCGGCACAAGTTTGTAAGGCGGCATGCGCGGTGCTGCGCAGGCAGATGGCGAGCATGGTTGTCCCGAAAAGTGACCTGAGTCGCAGAAACGTCATTCGCCAATCATTGCTTCAAATCGCATTAAGCGGTTTGCTATTTTAAAAATAGCTAATTACGCACTGTGGACAAGGGCTATAGGCCTATTTTTTGGTTCTGCAGGGCAAATTCAGCCTTGTTCCCATATTGGAGCTTGCCATTGGGCCATCCTGTGCAGGAAGCCTCTGCAACACAGGCCCACGATGAAGCTTCTGTGGGCGGGCTACCGGTATTAATCTCGATCAAGTGGGCGAAGCTACCAGTAACACTCTACTATGGTCGCTGCCCGGTTGGGCGTTTGTCGATTGACCGATTTTTGGTACTCCAACATGAGGGCAAGCGACAAATGCCCAACCGGGCGTACATGGCAAACAGCGTTAGCTACGCACCCACACCCTTCCAACATGGCCAGATCATCGTCTGAAACAAAAGCAAGCAGTTTGCTACACTATAAAGCCAATAGGTAATCCCCCGGCTATGCCGGGGAGACAGCAGGAGTTTGACTTGTAGGTGGGTGAGGATGTCCATC
>JAYVNK010000634.1:0-8213 GCA_043758475.1 Comamonadaceae bacterium
ACCAGCATGGCCGCAAATGCCAGCATGAACACCGAGGTGACGTTGAAAAAGCGGGTCAAGTTGACTTGCCGCCCATACTTGACCCAGAGCCAGGCGACGCAGGCGGCAATACCCAGGCCAATCAACCCGCCCACCAGCATGTGCTGCAATTCGCGGTTACCCGCCAATGAGGCCAGCACCGCTGCCGTTTCAACGCCTTCGCGCCCGACCATGAAGACCGTGAATCCAAACACCGCCCACCAGGCCTTGCTGCCGTCCAGAACAGACGCTTTGCCCAAGCCCGCTGAAATCTCGCCACCCATCTGCTTGCCCATCTTCAGCATGTGCAGCACACACCACACCACGGCGGCAGCGGCGACCAGGGCCAGAATGCCTTCCCGCAGGGGCGATTTTGCGCCGCCATCGGCCAGCGCAATGCCCAGTGCAATGGAACCCGCCACCGACAGCGCAAGCCCCGCGCGCACGCCGCCGATGAGCGCGTCGCGACCGGTTTTGCGCAGGTACAAAGTGGCGATGGCCACCATCAAAAAGGCTTCCAGGCCTTCGCGGAACGTGATGAGCAGGGTTTCAAACATGGGACGTGCCTTCCGCACTGCGAATCGCCGCGACCGGCTGCGACTTGCAGCATTGGTCCACAATGTCTCGCGCGCAGGATTCGCATTGCCCGCATTGCGTGGCAACGCCCAGCTCGAACTGGATGTCGTCAAAGCCCAGCCCCAGCTTGGCGTGGCGGGCAATTTCGCGGTCAGAAACACGGTGGCAGACGCAGACGATCATGGCGATGGGTGACAATTTGAATAGAGGCAATATTCTAAACACGAATCTATCGCATTTGCAATAAGTTTCGCAATGCCATGGCCGCGACATGGAGATTGCGGCCCGTAGGTCTGCCAAACTTGGAGCGTCGCCTGGTGCGGCGGCCTGGTTACCTGAGCTTCGCCATTACCGCATCCGGAAGAACATCCTTCAGGCAGCGCATATGCCCTTGGTCGTGCGGCAAAGGGCACTCGCGCTCAAAGCAGGGCGCGCAGTCCAGCGGCGGCTGGTAGGTGGGGTCGGTTTTAAGCCAGAAAATGCTGGCCTTCTCGCTCAGCGGCGGCGTGTGCAGCGGGCTGCTGGAGCCGAAGACGGCGACTTGCGGCACGCCGAAAGCGGCGGCAACGTGCATCAGGCCGGAGTCATTGCTAACTATGTTTTTAGTAGCTGATATTGCATACAGGGCAAGGGCTAGTGACGTTTTTCCTGCAAAATTAAGACATTTTCCGGGTTGCAGGGCGTTGACGGGTGCTGCAATCTCCTCGCACAGTGCGAATTCTTTGGCGGAGCCCAGAAGCACGACCGGCAGGTCAAGTTGGCTGGCAAGCGCTGAGTAGTGTGCCGCTGGCCAGCGCTTGGCCGGGCCGTACTCGGCACCCGGCGCAAACACGTGGTAACCCCCGCGCTGCAAACCCATCTCGGCCAGTCCGACGGCCACATCGGATTCGGCCACTTGCAAATGCGGGCGGTCATCTGCCACGTCCGCATCTCCACTGAGCGCCGAGTAAAACGCCACCATCGGCGGGCGCTTGTCTTTGGGCGGGTTTTTCAGGCGGTGCGTCAGCAGGCCAATGCGGGCTTCGCCCAAATAACCCACCCGCTTGGGGATGCTGGCCATGAACGGCAGCAGCGCGCTTTTGAGCGAGTTGGGGCAAACGTAGGCAATGTCAAACCGGCCGTCAAGCTCATTGGCCAGCCTGCGCCGCGCCTTGAGCTGCACGCCGCCGTGCTGAAACGGGAATTCAATCACTTCCGCTACATGCGGCATGGCCCGGTACACCGGCGCTACCCCCGGCAGCGCGCCCACCGTGAGCCGTTCACCACGCGCATGCAGGCGGCGCATCAGCGGCTCGGTCATCACCGCGTCGCCAATCCATTGGGGCGCGATGACGAGAGAGTTAGTGACCGTCGAAATGCTCACCCGCCTTGAGCCTGTAAACCGTGCCGCAGTAGGGGCACTTGGCCTCGCCGGCAAGTCCAACATCCAGATAGACCTTGGGGTGGCTGTTCCAGATTTTCATGTGGGCCAGCGGGCTGGGGCAGTAAACGCCGCCTTGGTGATTGAGGTCTTTGGCCAGCAGTTCAACCAGGGATGATGTGCTCATGATGGGTTATTGCTAAATCGGGTCAAACTTTGGCCAGCCACGAGGCGTATTTCGGATTGCGCCCGTTGACGATGTCAAAAAACGCGCTCTGGATTTTCTCGGTGATCGGGCCACGCGAGCCACCATCGCCCCGGTTGCCGATCTCGATGCGGTCAAGCTCGCGGATAGGGGTGACTTCTGCGGCCGTGCCGCTGAAAAAAGCTTCATCAGCGATGTAGATTTCATCGCGCGTGATGGGTTTTTCCTTCAGCTTGATGCCCAAATCCTGGCAGATGGAAAAAATGGTGTTGCGCGTGATGCCGTTGAGCGCACCGGCGCTGGAATCGGGCGTGTAGACCACGCCTTTGCGCACCACAAACACGTTCTCGCCCGCGCCTTCAGACACAAAACCCTGCGGGTCCAGCAGCAGCGCTTCATCGTAGCCTTCGTCGGTGGCTTCCATATTGGCCAGAATGGAGTTGGTGTAGTTGCTCACCGCTTTGGCGTGGATCATCGTGATGTTGACGTGGTGGCGCGTGAAGCTGGAGGTTTTAACGCGGATGCCGCGCTTCAGGCCCTCGTCACCGAGGTAAGCGCCCCAGGGCCAGGCGGCGACCATCAGATGGATGGTGTTGCCTTTGGGCGAGACGCCGAGCTTTTGGTCGCCAATCCAGGTGAGTGGGCGGATGTAGCAACTGGGCAGCTTGTTGGCGCGCACCACGTCGAGCTGGGCCTGCATTACCTCTGCTTGGGTAAACGGAATTTTCATGCGCAAGATTTTGGCGCTGTTGAACAGGCGCTCGGTGTGCTCTTCCAGGCGGAAAATGCCGGTGCTGCCATCGGCCAGGTGGTAAGCGCGCACACCTTCAAACGCGCCGCAGCCGTAGTGCAGGGTGTGCGTCAAAACGTGGATTTTGGCGTCGCGCCACTCCACCATTTTTCCGTCCATCCAGATTTTGCCGTCGCGGTCAGACATGGAGGGCGCGGGCGCTGCGGGTTGTGCAGCTGTCTTTTTCGTTGTCATCTTGTTTCCTCAGGAATTTTTTGAGCGGGCGCTCGTACTATCTGGATTTTACGGGGCTGGGCTGGGCCTCTTCGGCCTGAACCGGACGCACCATTTCCCACTTCACCAGCTTGCCGCCAAAAAATTCACACGTCACGTGTGACTCGGTGCCGTCGGTCCATCGGTACAGCTCGGGCTGCTGGTCCTTGACTGACTTGAGCTCGCCCAGCGCTTTGGTCATGGCCACCACGTGCAGCAGCGTCACGCCGGGTTTGAGCTTGGCGTTGAGCATCACCGCGCTGCCGACGTAGCCCATCGGCCGGTTGGTCGCGCGCTTTAAGACCTGCATCATTCGGGTGAAGTGCAGCAGGCCCCACATGACGAACGCTGTAACCACCACCGCGACGCCCGCCCATTTGTAGGACCGGTAGGCCATAGCGATCGCCATGACGCCCAGCAACGGAATGCCGAAGCGGGACAGGATTTGCTGAAATTTCATTTTTTGGGTTTGCCGGTTTCTTTGGGATGGTAGGCGACGCCGGGCAAGCCTTTGAAATGGGCGTCGCAGGTGACGAATTCGGCATCGTGAAGCAGCGCCGTGGCGTAGATCAACGCGTCAAGCGCGTGCAGTTGATGGGATCGCGCCAACTTCGCTGCCAGCAACGCAACGTTTTCCCCTGCAGATACGACGTTGCCATCTCGGGTTGCCAGCAGAATATCGTCTGCCTTCGACTCGGCGTACTCACGCAAGGCCCAGCGACGCAGCTCAAATTGAACCAGGCTTGGCACCAGCAGATTGCTCTTGTCCAGCAGCACGGGCTGCAGCAATTTGCCCGTGGCGCTGCCAAGAATGACTTCAATCCAGACGCACGTGTCAGCCAGTTTCATGCTTTGTGGCTGGCCTTCAGTTTGTTGATGTTCCGCTTGAGGGCGACGACCTGCGGGGGTGTGAGGGTTGGAAGAATGTCCTCGCGCCGCGTATCCCGGTCTCGATAGCCCTCAGGGTTGGCGCCCTTGCCGATGCCAAACAAGTCCTCAATCCGAAACTGGGGAACCAGCTTGACTGATTTGCCAACACAAAGAAAAGCCAGGCGCTGACCCGGCTTGAGGTGAAGTGTTTCCCGAATCTCTTTCGGAATGGAGATTTGAAACTTGCTGGATAAAGTGGCTGTGGCGATTGACATTTTTACCTTCCTAGGATCGATGGCCTCATTGTAAGTCTGACCAAGGTTCAGTGCAAACCGCGCACCACTTCCATCGCCTGCTCAATGCGCTCCACCGCGTGGATCGTCATCCCCTCAATCGCCTTCCTGGGCGCATTGGCCTTGGGCACCACGGCCACGCTGAAGCCCAGCTTGGCAGCCTCTTTAAGGCGCTCCTGACCGCGCGGTGCAGGGCGCACTTCACCGGCCAGGCCCACTTCGCCAAAGGCAATAAAGCCCTTGGGCAACGGCTTGCCGCGCAGGGACGACGTGATGGCGAGCATCACCGCCAAATCGGCGGCGGGCTCGCTGATGCGCACACCCCCTACCGCATTGACAAACACATCCTGGTCCATGCAGGCGACACCGGCGTGGCGGTGCAGCACGGCCAGCAGCATGGCCAGGCGGTCTTTGTCCAGGCCCACGCTCAAGCGCCGGGGCGATGGCCCGCCGCTGTCCACCAGCGCCTGAATTTCCACCAGCATGGGGCGCGTGCCTTCCAGCGTGACCATGACGCAACTACCGGGCACGGGCTCGCTGTGCTGGCTTAAAAAGATGGCGCTGGGGTTGCTGACACCTTTGAGGCCGCGCTCGGTCATGGCGAATACGCCAATCTCGTTAACCGCGCCAAAGCGGTTTTTGATGGCCCGCACCAGCCGGAAGCTGCTGTGCGTGTCGCCTTCAAAGTACAGCACGGTATCGACCATGTGCTCCAGCACGCGCGGCCCGGCCAGAGCGCCCTCTTTGGTCACGTGGCCTACGAGGACGATGCAGACACCGCTGGCCTTGGCCATGCGCGTGAGGTGGGCGGCGCACTCGCGCACCTGCGCTACCGAGCCGGGGGCCGACGTGAGCTGGTCTGAGTACACGGTCTGGATCGAGTCGATCACCGCAATGTCGGGCTGCGTTTCGTTCAGTGTCGAAAGGATTTTCTCCAGTTGAATCTCCGCCATCACTTTCACCTGGGAGTTGTCCAGCCCCAGGCGGCGCGCTCGCAGGGCCACTTGGGCGCCGCTTTCTTCGCCCGTCACGTACAGGGTTTTTTGCCCACTGCGCTGCAATGAATCCAGCGCCTGCAGCAGCAGGGTCGATTTGCCAATGCCAGGGTCGCCGCCCATCAGCACCACGCCGCCTTCGACCATGCCGCCGCCCAGTACCCGGTCCAGCTCATCGTGGCCGGTGGGCGTGCGCGCCATGTCAGTGGCGTCGATGTCACCCAGCGTGGCGATCTCAGCCGCTTGCGCCAGCGGTTTGAACTGGCTGCCAGGCTGATGGGAAAGGGGTTGCGAAAAGCGGTTTTTGGCGGGCGCGGCGCTCTCGGCGACCGACTCGATCAGCGTGTTCCAGGCACCGCAGGCCGGGCACTTGCCCAGCCATTTGGGGCTGATGTCGCCGCATTCGGTGCAGGTGTAGATGGTTTTTTCTTTGGCCATGGGCTCATGTTACTGGATAAACAACCAGTAGCGGCAATTCATGGCGGCGCCGGGTGACATCTTTCACGGCATCACAGACTTTCGCTCAATTGCGTACCCCGGCCGAAATCAGGCCGGATCCATCTGCAACACCAGCCCGTGCATCTGTTTGCGCCGACGGGCCAATGCACTTGCAGCGGCAGCCACCGGTGCTGCCACGGTAATGCGTGACGGCTCCATGGCGTACACCAGAGCGCGGCGGCGCAGGTTGAGGCTGAAGGCGTTTGTGCTGGTTCTGGTGGCTGAGAAGCAATCGGCTTGGGCGGCGGCGCCATAGCGGGCAGGGTAGGAAGAGGCGTTCATTGCAAGTCCTTTCGAATTCATGGTGAGAATGAATATACTGCTGTGAACCGTCCACATTAAACGGTACTTTGGAATTCATTGCATGCGCCGCAGGAATGTGAAATGCCTCAAAACGTTGCCATCGCCCGCCACGACTTGCCCCCGCTTGAACTGCTGCGCAGCTTTGACGCCGCCGCCCGCAACTTGAGTTTCACGCTGGCCGCGCGCGAACTTTTCTTAACCCAGTCCGCCGTGAGCCGCCAAATTCAGCAGATGGAGGCTGCTCTGGGCGTGCCGCTGTTTGAGCGCGGCCACCGCGCGCTGGCGCTTACGGATGCTGGCCACACGATGCACCGCACAGTAGTGGACTGCCTGGAGCGCCTGCGGGATGCCACCGCGCTGGCGCGCACCGCCACGCAGATGCGCCTCGTGTCCGTCACGATGACACCGGGGTTTGCCTCGCTGTGGCTGATTCCCCGGCTGGCCCGATTTACGGCCAACCACCCACAGGTGGACGTGCGCATTTCTGCCACACTGGAGGTGCAAGACCTGGACCGCAGCCAGCTTGACATGGCGGTGCGCTTTTGCCCCACCGTTCAAGGCGTGGGGCCGCCGCTGTTTGAAGAGCTGGTGATGCCCGTCTGCTCGCCGCAGTTGCTTGCCAACCGGGCCAACCCGCTCAAGAAACCGGCCGACCTGGCCAACCACACCTTGCTCGCCGTTGACACGCCCCAAGGCATGGCGTTGACGGGCGATTGGGAGCCCTGGCTCAGTGTGATGGGCCTGCCTGAGGTACGCACCAAAAACCCGCTTCGCTTTACCCAAGATGCAGATGTGGTGGCGGCCGCCGTGGCCGGGCAGGGGGTAGCGATCGGCCGCTTTCCTCTGCTCAAGGAGCTGCTACGAGACAAAAGGCTGGTGACGCCTTTCAAAGGGGTGGCGGCATCGCAGCGCGGCTACTTTGTGGCGCTGGGCTCGCGTGCGGCCAATAACCCCGACGCGCAGGATTTCGCGCGGTGGCTGCGGGCCGAAGGACAGTTGGCCAATGCGCAAGCTGGCACGGCTTAGCTGGCCAGGGTAAGTACCGATCTGTCTGCGCATCCCGGCGCTTGCTGTGGGTGTTCAATTCATTTAACATGTTAAATAATTCAACACCTGCCAAATTCACACACTCCGTCCGCCATGACAACCCCTTTCGTCCACCGCAACCTGCCACGCCTGCTGCTGCAGGCGCGCGAGTCGGTCATGGCGCACACGCGGCCCGGCCTGCGCGAGCACGGCTTGAGCGACCAGCAGTGGCGGGTGCTGCGCGTGCTGGGCGAGCATGGCGTGGTGGAAACCGGGCGCGTCGCGCGCGAGGCTTTCATCCTCGGCCCCAGCCTGACCGGCGTGCTGACCCGTATGGAGCGCGACGGGCTGATTCGCCGCGCACGCGATGCAGCAGACCAGCGCCGCACGGTGGTGGAGCCTACAGCCAAAGGGCGCAGGCTGGTGGGCAGACTGTCACGCACGATTGAGGCGCACTATGCCTACATGGAAAGATCGCTGGGCAAAAACAAGCTGGCGCAGTTGTATGCTCTGCTGGATGAGGTGATCGCGCTGGAGGGTCCCGACTTCACAAGCCCTGCCACAAGCCATGTCACAAGCATTGCCCCAAGCCATGAACTGGCGCTTTGCGCATGAATGGTGATCCACTGGCGGCTTCAGGTACTGGCACGCAGCCAAGCCCGGGGACGCACCCAACGCCCTACTGGCCCGCAGGCACGGTCTACGGCACACTGCTGAATTTTCAACGCGAGCGCGAGGTGTTTGGCCCGCAAATGACGCGGCCACCGTACAAGGCTCCGCCTCAAGCCCCTGTGCTTTACGTTAAGACCGCCAACACGTGGAGCCCAAGCGGTGCGGGTGTGCCGGTGCCTGCGCGCGTGCCGCAGGTTGAAGTGGGTGCAACCATTGCCATGGTGGTCGGATTTTCGCCTTTTGGTGAGTCATTTTTACCTATAGCCCCCGTCCACATTACATATTTAGCTACTAATATAATAGCTCATTATGTGCTGATGAATGATTTCTCCCTACCGCATGCCAGCTACTTCCGCCCGCCGGTCAAGTTCAAATGCCTTGATGGTTTTCTGGG
>JAYVNK010000635.1:0-2614 GCA_043758475.1 Comamonadaceae bacterium
TATGCCGAATACACCGATGCCGACCTGGCGCATCGCCTGCTGTACGTGGAGGCCTCGCGCGGCTGCCCGTTCAAATGCGAGTTTTGCCTGAGTTCGCTCGACAAAACCGCGTGGGCGTTTGATCTGGAGGCGTTTTTGGCCGAACTGGACACGCTGTACCTGCGCGGTGCGCGCAACTTCAAGTTTGTGGACCGCACCTTCAATTTGAAGATCGACGCGTCGGTGCGGATATTGCAATTTTTTCTGGACCGGCTAGAAGCCGCCGCGCCGCGCAGCGCAGCACTTGCGTTATCGGCTACCGCCGATTCCGGGGAAGTGGCAAGCGTGGGGGCGATATTTTTGCACTTTGAGGTCATCCCTGACCATTTGCCAGACCGCCTGAAAGACATGATCGCCAAGTTTCCTCCTGGCGTTTTGCAATTCGAAGTGGGCATCCAGAGCTTCAACGTGGACGTGCAGCAGCGCATCTCGCGCAGGCAGGACAACGACAAAACCGTGGCCAACCTGCGCTGGCTGGTCAATGAGTCAAACGCCCATTTGCACACCGATTTGATCTTTGGCCTGCCCGGTGAAACTCTGACCAGCTTTGCGGCCGGGTTTGACCGGCTGTATGCGCTCAAGCCGCACGAAATCCAGCTCGGCATTTTGAAGCGGCTGCGCGGCACTCCGATATCCCGCCACACTGTTGAACACGGCATGGTGTATGACCCGCAGCCGCCTTACACGGTGCAGCAAACAGGGGTGGTGACCGCGCTGGAAATGCAGCGCTTCACGCGGCTGGCGCGCTACTGGGACCTGGTCGCCAACTCCGGGCGCTTCAAATCCAGCCTGCCGCTACTGCTGGCGCAGACAACGCTGGAGCCAGCGGCTGCCACGGCGCCGCCCCTGCCGGTGGCGTCACCGTTTCAGGCGTTCCTTGGTTTCTCAGACTGGCTTTGGCAAAGCACCCAAAAAACCAGCGGACTGACGCCCGAGGCGCTGGTGGACCATCTATTTGATTATCTGAGCATTACGCTCCAAGTGAACCCGCAGGCCGTGCGCCAGGTGCTGCTGGCGGATTACCTTCAAAGCGGTGCGCGCGCCAACCCCGCCGCGTTGCGTCCGGTGATGCACAAGCGTCGAGCGCCGCCAGACAAATCTCCCCTTGCGCTGACGTCACGGCAACTGCGCCACGCAACGCTGCAGGGCGGTGGTCTTGGCCTGATCCCTGCTGCGCTATAGGGGGCTATATCTGCTTCATAAAACTTCCAGTCTGCGCCCCCCGCTTGACGTAACAACTGTAACGAAAGGCTGCAACTGTAGTGCCAGTGCGGCGGCTTGTACAGCCCAGTTTCGGATTTTGCCAAGTTGATTCTGCGTCTCAAACGCGGACCGTTGACGGCGCTCCTCCTGGCTTTTCCTGGCTTCACTGCCTGGTACAAAGCGCGTTTGACAAAAGCCAGACGGTTCCTACACTGGCCGACGTCACTTCAGTATGGCAACCTACCCGCCAGTTTTTAGTGACAAAAAAACGCGCAGGAACGCAATCCTTGTGAACCGCCGCTACAACCAGTGTCTGGAGGCACAAAAATGAAATCAAAATTCTGGAAATCGACTCCGTTTCGCTCCGCGCCAGGCAGTTTGCCCCGCGTCCATTCGGCCATGCGCAGGCGAGCGTGTGGCGTGCTGATCAGTGCAGCCCTCATGACGTTGCCCGGCGTGGTGTTTGGGGCAGGCAACGTGCCGCTGGAGGATCCCATTCCCGGACTGATCCCCGCCAGCACGGTCACGGTGGATCTGAAGACCATCGCCACGGGAATCATCGCACCCGTGACTGGCGCGATTGCACCCGGGGACGAAGACCACATCTACGTGGTGGACCAGGTTGGCAAGCTGTACCGCATCCAGGTAGGCGACAACAAGGCCCCTGGCACGCCCACGGTGTTCATGGACGTCAGCAGCCTGCTGGTGCCGCTGGGCCTGTTTCCGCCGCTCAACTATGACGAGCGAGGGTTCCTCGGCGTCGCGTTTCATCCTGACTTTCAACGTAACGGCCTGCTCTACACCTTCACATCCCAACCGGCTGTAGGCGTGGCCGACTTCAGCACCCTGCCACCCGGTGTGCTGCCCGATTGCCACACCGTGATCACCGAGTGGAAGATGGCAAAACCCGGCGACAAGAGCAGCGCTGTGGACATGGGCAGTGCGCGCGTGATGATGCGCATCGACAAGCCGCAGTTCAACCACAACGGCGGCACGCTGGCCTTTGGGCCGGACAAGATGCTCTACATCTCGCTTGGCGACGGCGGCAATGCCAATGACGTCGGGCCGGGGCATGCGCCCGGCGGCAATGCGCAAAGCCTGGCACCGGGCAATGTGCTGGGCAAAATCCTGCGCATCAACCCGCTGACCCGCAATTCGGCCAACGGGAAATATGGCGTGCCAGCCGACAACCCGCTGGTTGGAAAGCCGGGCGCTGACGAAATATTCGCCTGGGGCCTGCGCAACCCCTACCGCATGTCGTTCGACAACAAGACCGGAAAACTGTGGGTCGGCGACGTCGGGCAGAACGACATTGAAGAGATTGATGTCGTGGTCAAGGGCGGCAATTACGGCTGGCCGATCAAGGAAGGCA
>JAYVNK010000636.1:0-2613 GCA_043758475.1 Comamonadaceae bacterium
TACCTGGGCATGGTCGAGGGCAACTTTGCGCTGTTGTTGTTTCTGGCAACGTTGGTCACGGGCATCTACTGGCTGGCCGAGCGCTTCTATTTCCTCCAGCAACGCCAGCGGGTCGCCAGCTTGCTGGAGTCGGACGCCAGCAAGCGGCGCGAAGACCTCGACAAGATGGGTATCAAACAGGTCGATGGCGACGTGGCTGAGGCCAAAGCCCGCATCATGCAGCAGCCCTGGTGGCTTGACTGGACTGCGGGGCTGTTTCCCGTGATCATTGCGGTATTTTTGCTGCGCTCTTTCCTTTTCGAGCCGTTCAAGATTCCCTCAGGCTCAATGATTCCGACGCTGCTGGTGGGCGACCTGATTCTGGTCAACAAATTCCACTACGGCGTGCGCCTGCCGGTTCTCAACACCAAGATCACTGAGGGCAACAAACCGCAGGCCGGCGATGTGATGGTGTTCCGCTACCCACCCAAGCCCAGCCTGGACTACATCAAGCGGGTTGTGGGCGTGCCCGGCGACGAGGTGGCTTATATTAACAAGCGCCTGACCATCAATGGCAAGGTAATTGCCACGGCCCAAGTCCCCGAGTTTTTTGACGAAGACGTAATGCGCTACTTTCCGCAGTATGAAGAGCAGCTCGGCGGGGCCAAGCACCGGCTTTTGAACGATGACGCGCGCCGTGGCGGCGTGTCGGAATCCGAAGTAATGGAATTTCCAAATCGCCAAAATTGCCGTTACAGTGCGGAGGGTGTGGTTTGCAAGGTGCCCGAGGGCCATTACTTCATGATGGGTGACAACCGCGACAACTCGCTGGACTCACGCTACTGGGGTTTTGTGCCGGACAAAAATATCGTCGGGAAGGCGTTTTTTGTGTGGATGAATTTTGGCAACCTCAAGCGGATTGGATCTTTCAATTGAGGGTCTCCAGCGGCATTTTTGGTGCAGCGGCCAGGGCAAAATCATGTTTTTTTTCCAGCTTTTTTCCCCAGTAGAAGGAAATGTATGAGCACTCAGTTGAAGTCCAGGCAGCGTGGCATTTCTTTTTTGGGCCTGCTGTTCGTGGGTGGATTTCTCGCCATGGCGGGCGTCATCGCTGCGCAGGTTTTCCCCACCGTGATTGAGTACCAGGCGATTGGCAAGGCGGCCAAAAGGGCCAGCCTGGGCAGTACGGTGCCCGAAGTGCGCATGCTGTTTGACAAGGCAGCGGCCGTCGATGATTTCAAATCGGTCACGGGCAAGGACATTGAAGTCACCAAAGAAGGCGACAAGATCGTGGTGGCCTTTGCCTACCAGCGCGAAATCCACCTGACCGGTCCAGCGTTCCTGACACTCAAGTACGCGGGCAATTCTAAGTGAACCAAGGTTGGATCATCGGCATGGGCAACACGGCGCGGCGCGCCTGACCTGCTGTGGATGAGGGCCTGATTGCGTTGCAGCAGCGCCTGCAGCACGTATTTTCCAACCCGGCGCTGTTGGTGCAGGCGCTGACTCACCGAAGCTTTTCCGCAGACCACAATGAGCGCCTTGAGTTTCTGGGTGACTCGGTCTTGAGTCTTGCCGTGTCTGACCTGCTTTACCAGCGCTTGAGCGCCTTGCCTGAGGGCGATCTCTCGCGTGTGCGGGCCAACCTTGTCAAGCAGGAAACCTTGCACCTGCTGTCTGTCGAGTTGGGTCTTCCAGACGTGATCCGTCTGGGCGAGGGCGAAGTGCGCTCGGGTGGCCAAAAGCGCCCTTCGATCCTGGCCGACGCGCTGGAGGCGGTGATTGGCGCCGTCTATCTGGATGCCGGTTTTACCGTGGCGCAGGCGCTGGTTCATCGCCTGTTCAAGGCGGTGGAAATCAATGCCACGATGGACGCGATCGGAAAAGACCCCAAGACCGAGTTGCAGGAATGGCTGCAGGGGCGCAAGATGAAGTTGCCGCTGTACCGGGTGGTGGGCACGCAGGGCGCTGCCCACAAGCAGACCTTTGATGTGGAGTGCGAAATCATCGAACTCAACTTGGCCGAGCGTGGCATTGGCGGCTCGCGCCGCGCAGGCGAGCAGGCCGCAGCCGCTGCGATGTTGCAAACACTTGAATCGAAAATCAAATCATGAGCACCGCCAAAGCAGCCGTCAAGCCAAAGGTGGCAGGCATTTCCAAAGCCAAACCAGCAGTCAAACCTGGAATTGCTTCTAAATCAGTAGCTGACTATGTAGATACACCGGGAGCTACAGGTAAAAATGACCTTGAAAATATGATTCAAGGCATGTTGAAAGAGACAAAACTGGCTACATCGGCCAGTACATCGTCCAGCACGCCCGTTGAAGGCCAGCGCTGCGGCCTGATTGCCATTGTCGGCAAGCCCAATGTGGGCAAATCGACCTTGCTCAATGCACTGGTGGGTCAGAAGATCAGCATCACTTCGCGCAAGGCCCAAACCACGCGCCACAGCATCACCGGCATGCGCACGCTGGGGGCGGCCCAGTTTGTGTTTGTGGATACGCCGGGCTTCCAGACCCGACACAACAATGCCCTGAACCGCGCGTTGAATAAAACCGTGAAGGGCGCTGTGGGTGATGTGGACCTGATCCTGTTTGTAGTGGAGGCGGGCATGTTCAACCAGGCCGACGCCAA